>JBFRWQ010000098.1:0-8611 GCA_051439665.1 Microcystaceae cyanobacterium
GTTAAATTAAGGTTACTAAACTCTAGAATATTATCAAAGCCTAAGTTAACATTTTTAATTGCTATTTTTGACCCATCAATATCAAATGATCCACTAGCAATGGATTGACCAAATAACATAAAACTACCTGATCCACTGCCTTTATAGTTGCGAGGATCTAAGACTAAATTAACATCATTAAAGCCAAAGAATGAACCAAAGCCGAGATTAATATTTTTTAGAGCTAAACGAGAGCCATTAACTTCAAAGGCTGAGTTTGCAATGGTTTGGCCAAAGAGTTGTAATTTACCTGATCCACTCCCACTCAAATTTTGAGGATCTAGGGATAAATTAACATTATTAAATCCCAAGAATGAACCAAAGCCTAAGTTAACATTATCAAGGCTTATTTGAGTTCCCTCTATGGCAAAAGAAGCATTAGAAATTGATTGACCAAATAGGGTTAGATTCCCTGAACCACTTCCGCTTAAATTCTGGGGATCTAAAGATAAATTAACATTATTTAAACCTAATAGTGAACTAAAGCCAATATTAATATTACTCAGATCAACCTTATAATCTTCAATATTAAAAGAGGCTGTATTTAATGCTTGTCCAAATAGAGTTAACTTACCCGTCCCACTTGCACTGGGATTCTCATAATCTAACCCCACATACAAGTTATCAACATCAACTGCTGCAACATCAAAGAAACTCAGATCAAAGTCTTTAATTATAATCGCTTCATGGGAGATTTTAAAGTCAACTGTAGCAATATCTATGTCAAAAATTTCTAATTGACCATTTCCTTCTATATATTGTTCATAATTGGATACTTTTACGGCTAAATCTAGGGTAGGATCATTAACCCCAGTTATTTTTAAAAAATCCCAATCTAGGGTCGGAAGTTCTAGGGAAGCACTAAAGGTTTGTGTCTCTTTATCAACGTTAGCTAATAAAAAGCCATCTTGATCCCAAGCTGTTATTTTACCATTAATTGCAAACCCTGATTCTAGCAATTTTGTGCCAATAGTAGTAGGAAAAGGAACAAAATAAATTAAGGGATCATTTTCTCCATCCCCATCACTATCAAAGGAGGAAATTTCTACATCAATAAGCTCATCTAAAAAGTCTAATGCTTTACCAACTATATCAAGATTAACAAAACTATCGGCTCGTTGTAACAATGAAGAAGCAACTGGACCCACCCAAAGATCGACTAAACTCAGGGGATCATTAATGGTTAATAAAAACGCATTATTATGCCAATTTTTTGGGTCTGCATCTAACAAAATATCTGTATCTATATCCCATTTTCCCCCTAAATCATCACTCCCAAAGGTTAATGTTCCAGAGTAACCAAACCCTGTCATTACTCCTTTACTATCATAATTAAATTGTGCGGCTAATCGTTTAACTTCAACTCCTTTTAAGCCGAAAGGATCTCGCCAAACTGTACCAGATTGAGTTAAATCTAAGTTACCTGCGATAGATACTGAAGTCGGATCAGTCGGATCAATTCCTAATGCGCCTGTCAATTTTAATTCGGGTTCATTATCATTAAAAGGATCATATCCATTAAGAATTAAACTGGCTTTAACCGCTAATCCCTGACTAGAAGTATGATCCATTGACCATTCTAATTGAGGATCAGCATAAGTAACTTTAAAGTCTCCCCAATCAATTAATTCAATACTCTGTTGATACGTTCCATTTAAGGTAATAAACCCATCGGGATCAATAAATAATTGAACAATAACATCAGGATTTCCTAGAATATCAGTAATCAGTTCAATTGCTGCATTATCAACCTCATTAAAGTTTAAGTTAGTGATAAAATTGATTCCTCGATAAACTGTAATATCTCCATCTGCATCTAGAGGGGTATAGCGAAACGCATTTTGAGTATTAGCAAAAAATATTTCAGGATTATCTAGTACAAAATCTTTTAAGAAAGGTATCTGAGAATTAACGCCGCCTAAACTGAGGACAAACTGGTCTTTAGGATAAATGACTCTAATACTTTGCGGATCATCTTGAGGGAGGTTTTCTACTATAATATTGGAACTAATGACATTATCTAATTGATCAACTAAAGGAGTTAATAATAAATTCCAAAAAACATGATCACTGTTAAAACCATAATTGAGCAGTAAATCCGTCCAAGATGAATAGGAATCAGTAATAGATTGAGTCGTCATAATTCGATTCTCTCCCAATAAGCCATCAAAGTGAGTTCAGAACAAGGCTGGCTAATTACGCAACAATAAATTGATCAATCCCGTTATTTTATTATTTATAACTGCTCAACTGCTTGCGTCTCACCAGACTATTATCCTTACTCTATCAAGGGTCAATTAGAAAAACGATAGAAGGAATACGGAAATTGCTTGTGATCTCTCAATGTATAGACGGGGTTTTTACTGGTTTATTAGGGAAAGTATCACCTACTAAGATAGCAATGACTAATATATCGGTTAATTTATGTTTTTGCTAATTTTAACTCTATTATGATATATTTTTCCGATCTTCGGTATTTATTCCTATTATCTAACGAAATGCCAGCGCTTTCATGACTCCTCAACATTAAGATTTATAACACTTAAACAACCAAAAAGTTGCTAAACCCTAGACGCTATAACCCTTTTGTCCCATTTTGCCAAATGTAACGATATATAAGCGCTTCCTCATCCCTTGCAACAACTTTGAGACAATAAAACCTTAGACATGATTGCTCTTATTTCGTCCCAACCATCAGGAGAACTCTATGAAATTAGCTTACTGGATGTATGCTGGCCCCGCCCATATTGGTACACTGAGAATTGCCAGTTCTTTTCAAAATGTCCATGCTATTATGCACGCACCGCTAGGCGATGATTATTTTAACGTAATGCGGTCAATGTTGGAACGAGAACGAGATTTTACCCCCGTTACTGCTAGTATTGTTGATCGCAATGTCCTAGCACGGGGTTCACAAGAAAAGGTTGTTGATAATATTGTGCGTAAGGATGGGGAAGAAACACCCGATTTAATTGTACTGACTCCCACTTGCACATCTAGCATTTTACAGGAAGACTTGCAAAACTTTGTTGATCGTGCCCAAATGGATGCTAAGGGGGATGTGATGTTAGCGGATGTCAATCATTATCGCTATAATGAGTTACAGGCAAGCGATCGCACATTAGGACAAATTGTCAAATTTTACTTAGAGAAAGCAAAGCGCAAAGGTGAGTTACCCCAAAATAAAACAGAAAAGCCCTCTGTTAATATTATTGGCATGACCACATTAGGCTTCCATAATCAACATGATTGTACGGAATTAAAGCGCTTGATGGAGGATTTAGGAATAGAAGTCAATGAGGTGCTTCCTGAAGGTGCATCGGTACATAATTTAAAGAATTTACCCAAAGCATGGTTTAACCTAGTACCTTATCGAGAGATTGGCTTAATTGCAGCCCAGTACCTTGAATCAGAATTTAATATGCCTTATGTTGATATTACCCCAATGGGTGTGGTAGAAACCGCCCGTTGTATCCGCAAAATTCAGCAGCTATTGAATGAACAAGGGGCAACCGTAGATTATGAAGATTATATCAACGAACAGACCTTATATGTGTCTCAAGCGGCTTGGTTTTCTCGTTCTATTGACTGTCAGAATTTAACAGGTAAAAAAGCGGTAGTGTTTGGCGATAATACCCATGCTGCGGCCATGACCAAGATTCTAGCACGGGAAATGGGTATTCATGTTGTCTTAGCAGGGACTTATTGCAAATATGACGCAGACTGGTTCAAAGAACAAGTAAGTGAATATTGTGATGAGGTACTCATTAGTGAAGATAATGGAGAAATTGGAGATGCGATCGCTAAGATTGAACCTGCTGCCATTTTCGGCACACAAATGGAGCGCCATGTAGGAAAACGACTCAATATCCCCTGTGGTGTCATTGCTGCACCGATTCATATCCAAAACTTCCCGCTAGGATATAAACCCTTTTGTGGCTATGAAGGAACTAATCAAATTGCTGATTTGGTCTATAATTCCTTTACCTTGGGCATGGAAGATCATTTGCTAGAAATCTTTGGCGGACATGATACCAAAGAAGTCATTACTAAGGGAATTTCGGCTGACTCTGATCTCAATTGGAATAAAGAAGCACAAGCAGAATTGAATAAAGTTCCAGGGTTTGTGCGAGGAAAAGTGAAACGAAATACAGAGAAGTTTGCACGGGAACGAGGATTCTCAGAAATTACTCTTGAGGTAATGTATGCAGCTAAAGAAGCGGTTGGTGCATAGTTAACTGATCTGATAGTGAATAGTTGATAGTGAATAGTTGAAAACTTAACTAATAACTATTCATTATTAACTATTAAAAACCCTCAATTTTTTCTGTAAACGAGAAGGGTTATTTTTGGGAAATTGATCGGCAAATGCTTCATCTTCAGCTATTTGCTTGTCAATGTAAACCTAAAAAACTAATAATGTTACAATGCTCCATCAACTGAAGCCAAAGAAAGATGATACTTTCCTGCTATTAATTCCAAAGATTGCCCCATTTTTAGATACATAATGGTAATTTCAGACACCGTGATACGACTTTTAATAATGTGCAGTCTGCCATTGCGAATCTCTGGTATTATAGCTATATGCTGGGTTAAGGTTTCTGTCATCTTTTCAACCACTAAATCATTCGTGAACAAGTAACACAGGCATCTTGCCTGTGACAAGCTAGAAGCTTGTTCTACAATTTTCACTTATCTCTCACATCAAAAATGACCCCCTATTCTTGGCTCGAAAAATCTTTAGCAACCATTCATCAAGCGAATTGGTATCGTCAGGTTACTGCTATTGAGGGTCAATCAGGGGCAGAAATTGAGATTAACGGCCAAAAAATGATTAACTTTGCCAGCAATGATTACTTAGGACTAGCCAGCGATTCCCGACTCATTGCTGCTGCCCAAACTGCCCTTGCAACCTACGGCACAGGAAGTACAGGATCTCGGTTACTAAGTGGTCATCGCTCCCTCCATCGGGACTTAGAATGCGCCATAGCCACCTTAAAACAGACAGAAGATGCAATGGTCTTTAGTTCAGGATACTTGGCTAATTTAGGGGTAATTTCTACTCTTGTTTCTCAAAAAGATTTAATCCTTGGTGATCAGTATAATCACGCTAGTCTGAAAAACGGTTCTCGGCTAAGTCAAGCGAAAACACTAGAGTATGGCCATAATAATATTGAAGATTTGCAACAGAAGTTACAGCAAAACCGCCATCATTACCGTCGTGGCCTTATTCTAAGCGATAGCGTTTTTAGTATGGATGGGGATTTGTGTCCCTTACCTGAGTTAATTGCCTTAGCCAAACAGTATGACTGTATGCTATTAACCGATGAAGCTCACGCCACTGGGGTAATGGGTAAAAATGGGTCGGGATGTGGGGAGCATTTCGGCTGTCTGGGGGAAGAATGGATACAAATGGGAACATTAAGCAAAGCCTTGGCTAGTCTAGGGGGCTATGTGGCCGGTTCAGCAAAATTAATTGATTTTTTGCGAAATCGAACTTCCACATGGATTTATACCACAGGACTCTCGCCCGCAGATACGGCGGCGGCCTTAGAAGCGCTCCATATTGTTAACAGCGAACCCCAACGCCGTCAGCATCTATGGGAAAATGTAGCTTATTTAAAAGAAAATTTAAAATCTTTACCTTTACTTCCTTCCCAGTCTCCGATTATTTGCCTAAAATTAACTAACCCGACTCAAGCCCTAACCATTGCCCAAAAACTACAAGCAGGAGGAATTTTTGCCCCTGCAATTCGTCCCCCAACTGTTCCCACCAGTCGGCTTCGTTTTTCTGTGATGGCAACCCATACCCAAGAACAGTTACAAATCCTAGTTAAAACTTTATTATTAATAATTAATAACTGATCCTTTTTTTGATGCGCTGTCTTAATTGCCATACAGATGATATATCTCCAGAATTAGAGAGTTGCCCCCATTGTGGGGTACATTTTCCTTCCTTATTTAAGGAGGTTTTACCCACAGGTCAAAGGTTAAAAAATAATACTTATTCTATTGAATATCCTCTGGGAAGAGGCAGTTTTGGGATTACCTATTGCGCTCAACATCAAATCTTAAAAAAAAAGGTTGCAATTAAAGAATTCTTTCCCTACAATATGGCAGTTCGTCATGATATTACTAAAGGATTAGAGATTTTAGATAACTATCAACAATCTTATCAAAGGGCATTAAAACGATTTTTAGAAGAAGGTCAAATCTTAGCTAAATTACACCATCCTAATATTGTTAAAGTACAGGATTTATTTACAGAAAGAGAGACGGCTTATTTGGTAATGGATTTGATTGAAGGAAAACCTTTATGTGTAATCCAAGACCAATATCCTGCCCGCAAAATTCCCCCCGATCAGGTGAAGCAATTCATGACTCCTTTAGTTGAGGCATTAACCACGATTCATCAGGCGGGCATTTACCATTTAGATATTAAACCCGAAAATATAATCGTTGATTCCCATAATCAAGTCGTTCTAATCGACTTTGGTGCAGCCCGACAGGTGATTGATACTAATACGATGGGAACTCGATCTTATACTGAATCCTATGCAGCCCCTGAAATTATCATTGGGGGTGAATTAGGGGTAGAAAGCGATATATTTGAACTAGGAATGATGCTATATGAACTGCTCACTGGCGCATTACCTCCACCGGCTTTGAGTCGCTTATTGGAAAATGCAGACTGGCAACCTAAAAATTTATCTGAGCCTTGGAATAGCTTAATTATAACAGCCTTAGCTTTAAAAAAAGAAGATAGACCCCATAGTGTGCCAGCATGGTGGCAAAATGAGGGACAAACCTCTGAGATTCCTCCAAATCAATCCCGTTCAAACCAACCAACTCACACCATTTTACCTGATTTAAAACTGCAAAAAATGGAACAACGATGGGGACGGGGCTGGATTAAAACAGTGATTCCCTTTAGTGAAAACGAGGCAATTATTTTAACCGCAGGGGGTGTCACCCTCTTAAATTTACAAAATGGTCAGGTGTATTGGGAAATTGACTGTCCCGTGGAATGTGGGGCGATTAGCCCAGATAAGCGCTTATTAGCCCTTGTGTGGCAAGAACAGATTTATTTATGGGATTTGCAAGGTAGAACGCTTCTGCAATGTTGTCAAGGTCATAAGAAGCGAATTAATAATGTGGCGCTTAGTTCTCAGGGAAAATGGGTAATTTCGGGCAGTCAAGATGAAACGCTAAGGGTTTGGGATGGGATGTCTGGAAAGGAAGTTCAAAAAATGGTCGAAACTACTGGCTGGATTACTTGTGTAGCGGTGACTAGGGATGGTCAAAAAATCATATCAGGTAGCCAAGATGGGACAATTCGGGTATGGGAACAGGAATCGGGGCGAGAAATTTGGCAAAGTCGGGAACATCAAGGGAGAATTAGCTGTTTAACCTTGAGTGAGGATGAGAGTTGGTTGGCGGTAGGAAGTAGCGATCGCTTGATCAGTCTTTGGAATCTAGCAACGGGAGATTTAGTAGAATTATTGAGTTGTCAGGAAAATTGGAGTAATGATCTGGCATTTAGCCATGATAATCGCTATTTGGCTTCAGTTTCTAGCCTAGAGGATACAACCATTCGAGTGTGGGATCTTAAAACAGGAAAACAGACCCAGACGTTTCAAGGTCACTGGAATTCTTTGACAAGCATCGCATTTTGTCCTGATAGTTGTTGTTTAATCTCTGGCAGTTATGATTATACTCTGAGACTGTGGGATTTTGTAGAAGGGCAACCCCTACGTCAATTGAAAATGGCAACTAATTGGGTGTATGGAGTCGCTGTCAGTCCAGATGGAAAAGCGATCGCAACAGGACAAAATGATAAGAAAATTAGTCTTTGGTCCCGTCATCACAGTGAACCGTTTAAGCGCTTGATGGGACACAGAGATCCAGTTTCTTGCGTCGCTTTTAGTCCTAATGGTGACTTGATTGCATCGGGAAGTTGGGATCATACAGTTCGACTCTGGGAAAAAAGCACGGGTTATTTATTGGGAGTTTTTCAAAATCATAACAATTGGGTAACAGAGGTGATCTTTAGTCCCAATGGGAAGTATTTAGGGTCGAGTAGTTGGGATGGAACGATTAAACTGTGGGAAGTTAGTTTAAATCGCATCAATACGATCATTAATAAGCCATTACGAACGTTTAATGGTCACAAAAAGAAAGTAAGATCGATCGCATTTAGTCCTGATGGTCATCTTTTGGTGTCTGGTGGAGAAGATCACTGTTTGCGGTTATGGGAAGTGTCATCTGGCCAGGAATTACAGTCTTTAGAAGGTCATCGTAGTCAAATTGAAAGTGTTACCTTTAGTCCTGATGGTCAATTTATCCTCTCAGGGAGTCGAGATAAAACCTTAAGACTTTGGCATCTTTTATCGAGAAAACAAATGCACGTTTTTCGAGGTCATCAAGATCAAGTGTTAACTGTGGCCTTTCATCCCAATGGTGAATTATTAGCATCAGGGGGTAAGGATAAAACTATTCGTCTCTGGGATATGATATCAGGGGAAGTGATTCGGGTAATTCGGGGTCATACCAGTCAGATTAATCAAATTGT
>JBFRWQ010000099.1:0-9313 GCA_051439665.1 Microcystaceae cyanobacterium
ATAATTTATAATTCCAATGTCATCAGCCTACCCTAGAAATATGATTGGCTACGGCCAACACCCTCCTGATCCTCAGTGGGTCAATAATGCTCGTATTGCCGTTCAGTTCGTGATTAACTACGAAGAAGGTGGCGAAAACTGTGTTTTACATGGTGATCAAGCCTCAGAAGCCTTCTTATCCGAAATTGTCGGAGCAGTACCCTTTAAAGGAATCCGACATATAAACATGGAATCCTGCTATGAATATGGCAGCAGAGCAGGATTTTGGCGATTATATCGCTTATTTACCCAAAGAAGAATACCTGTCACCGTTTATGGGGTAGCAATGGCTTTAGATCGCAATCCTGAAGCGGTAGCTGCCATGATAGCAGCCGATTGGGAGATTGCCAGTCATGGTTATCGTTGGATTGATTATAGTTATTTTAGCGAAACAGAAGAACGAGAACACCTAAAAACAGCGATCGCTATCCATACCCAAGTCACAGGTAATCGTCCGTTAGGATGGTATTTAGGGCGTAATAGTCCTTATACTCGTAAGTTAGTGGTAGAAGAGGGTGGATTTCTCTATGATTCTGATAGCTATGGCGATGATTTACCCTATTGGGTATCTGACTATGGGAAACCCCATTTAGTGATTCCCTATACCCTTGATAATAATGATATGCGTTTTGCCACAGCACAAGGCTTTAATTCAGGGGATCAATTTTATGCTTATTTAAAAGATGCCTTTGATTTATTGTATTTAGAGGGAGAAACAGCCCCTAAAATGATGAGTATTGGCTTACATTGCCGTTTAGCAGGAAGACCAGGGCGTGCTGCCGCCTTAGCCCGATTTTTAGACTATGTGCAGCAACATGACAAAGTGTGGTTATGTAAACGGATTGACATTGCTCGTCATTGGCATCAATATAACAAGCCAGAAGATAGTTAATAGTTAATAGTTAATAGTTATCCCAAATCCGCACCTTAAACCCCCTTTTTATTTTTTTGAGTTAAATGCTCCTGCCTCCTGCCCTCTGCCTCCTGCCTCACCTTATACTTAAAAGGGGTACTAACCTCGGATTTAATATTAATAGTGCCTTTCCTGAACTTATGATTAGTCGTGGATTGTTTCACCTAAAATGAGGCAATAGATGTAGGTTGAGTTAAGGCACAAAACCCAACACAACCCAATTCTAATGCACCCAATTAAGTATCTTAAGAATAAGCAGCGACTGATATCTTAGCAGCCGTTTGTTGTGCGATCGCAATTAAAGCCTTAGCAGATGCCGACTCAGGGGCTGCAATCACAATAGGAATTCCAGCATCTCCCCCTTCTCTGAGAGCAATTTCAAGAGGCACACAACCGATCAGGGGAACATCTAACTCTTTGGCTGCTTTTTCCCCTCCACCTGAGCCAAATAAATCATATTGACGATCAGGTAAATCAGGAGGGATAAAATAACTCATATTTTCGACTAAGCCTAACACATTAACCCCTAATTGTTGGAACATTTTGAGACCACGGCGGGCATCCAAGAGAGAAACGGTCTGTGGGGTAGTAACAATGACTGAACCAGCAATCGGGACAGATTGAGCAAGTGTTAACTGAGCATCTCCCGTTCCAGGGGGCATATCTACCACTAAATAGTCTAATTCGCCCCAATTAACTTGATAGAGGAACTGACGAATAATACCATTTAACATCGGGCCACGCCACATCACGGGTTGATCTGTATCAATTAGAAAGCCCATTGACACCATTTTCACGCCATAATTAAACGCAGGTTCTAAAATTTCCCCATTACTTTCTTTGGTTGCTGTTACCTCTATATCAGCTAACCCCAACATAGTGGGTGCATTAGGACCATAAATATCTGCATCTAAAAGACCAACTCTTGCCCCTAATTTAGCTAACGCTACAGCCATATTAACTGCAACCGTACTTTTTCCCACACCCCCTTTACCACTGGTAACAGCGATAATATTTCTAATCCCTGGGACTCCTGCTTTATCAGGTAAGGGTTTTTGTTGGGGGGTTTCGGCGGTGACTTCTACTTCTACCTCTTCGATGTTGGGTAATTGTTTGACTGCTTTTTGACAATCTTCGACGATAAATTCCCGTAAAGGACAAGCAGGTGTGGTTAAAACCAAGGTAAAGCTTACTTTTTTGCCATCAATAGACACATTGCGAATCATATTTAATTCGACTAAGCTTTTCTGTAACTCAGGATCTTGTACAGGTCGTAAAACATCAAGTACGGTTTGAATATCGGTCATAAGTTCTCTCTCTTTAGACGGGCTGAATCGTTAGTCGTTCATTGGTTAAGTACAATTATCTATTATCCTGTATCCCAATTCAACGAGCGCTACTATCGAGTACGCTTGGCCAGTTCTACGTTAACTAATTGCAAGCTATCATCATCTAGCTTAACATTTCTTAAACTCTGTTAAGATAAACTAAAATAACCATTTACCCTGAAAATCTCTTATGGCAAATCTAACCTCACAATCTCAATGGCGAGAAGAGATTACAGCGCTTCCCCCCTGGTTAAAGCGCTCGATTGGGAAAGCCAGCGAAATATCTACTGTTCAACGGGTGATTAAGCAGCGCAACATACACACGATTTGTGAGGAAGGAAAATGTCCTAATCGAGGAGAATGTTATGCTAATCTGACAGCCACTTTTCTATTAATGGGTCCAACCTGTACCCGAAGTTGTGCCTTTTGTCAAGTAGATAAAGGCCATGCTCCGATGGAATTAGACCCTAAAGAACCTGAAAAAGTAGCAGAATCGGTGAAATTATTAGGTTTGCGCTATGTGGTCTTAACATCGGTCGCCAGAGATGATTTAAGCGACGGTGGAGCAGGGTGGTTTGTCAAAACAATGGAAGAAATTAGACAGATTAATCCTGAGACTCAGATTGAGGTACTAACCCCTGACTTTTATGGGGGACAAGGACGAGAAATCAGTCAAAAAGAACGGATTAAAACAGTCGTTAAGGCCAAACCTGCTTGTTATAACCACAATATAGAAACAGTACGCCGTTTGCAAGATCCAGTGCGTCGAGGGGCAAAATATGAGCGCTCGTTAAATGTGCTGAGTTGGGTTAAGGAATTTGATGCAACAATCCCTACTAAATCAGGCTTAATGTTAGGTCATGGAGAAAGTCAAGCCGAAATTAGAAAAACCCTAGAAGATCTAAGGAAAGTAGAATGCGATCGCCTGACTTTGGGTCAATATATGCGGCCATCATTAGAGCATTTACCAGTGCAGAAATATTGGACTCCCCAAGAATTTGAAGAATTAGGGGAAATTGCCCGTTCAATGGGCTTTTCTCAGGTTCGCTCTGCTCCCTTAGTCAGAAGTTCTTATCATGCAGGGGAAGATTAGAGTTTTGTTGTATATAAGTTGGGCGCAAGGCTTACGCCCCTACATTGAGCTTGAAAACCCTGTCAGTTGTTTAGTAAAGCGCTTCTGGGGGTTTGACAATTCTAATTGCTCTTAATCCAGCAATCACACCTGTTCCGATCACAACTCCTCCAACTGAACGGAATAAATTTTCAACGGGAATGATGGGAATCAACGCTACCCACACCTCTTCTGGCCAGTTGAAGATGTAGTAACCGATAGTAACAACAGAGAGGTGAGAAACACCACTGGCCATCCATGTTCCGCCAAACAAGCCTAACGCTAATAATTTCAGATCCTTTGAGCCAATCCAACGGGCAAATAGACGACGGGTGGGTAACATAAATAAGAGTAATCCTGACCAATTAATAAATGAGCCAGCAATAACAATATTACGGTCAACCCCATTATTAACGATCGCATGATTAGCATAAAGAAATAAATTCACACAAGAAATAATCGAGACAATTAACCACCAATAAGATTTATTGGGGCTTTTTCCCATCAAACCTGCTACAAAAGCAGTTAGCATGGCATTGCCAATGGATAAGGCTGGTACACCTGCGGTATAAGGAGCTAAAAATACTCCAATCATCGCCCCAATTCCTGCTCCTACCATTCCTGCGATCGGTCCTAATAACCATCCTAACAAGGGAAAAACAGCTTGGCTGAGGGGCATTGCTCCCCCTGCAGAAAGGACAACAGAAAAGGGAATAAAAGATAAAGCCGTGACAACCGCCGAAAGCACCACAATATAAGCAGTTGGTGTGCCATCAATCGTTGCACCCGATAATTTTGTGACATCTCGTTCTTTTCCTTGGGGAGTCCAATTAATCGTCATTGATCTGAGATTGAAAATATTATTATTTAGTTATTATACTGTAGGCTTGACTAACCTGATGCTACTAATGGGACTTAAACAAAAATTTCGCTTATACATTCTCCACCATTATGTCGGGAGAGCAAAATAGATTAATTAAGGTGCATTACACAACCTTAATACACCCTACAAGAAGGGCGATTATTAGTAGTATTTACCGATCAAATTTTGATATTCTTGAGAAGTCATCATTCTTTTTCCCTGTAAAACTTCTAAAATTGTTTCTTCTGTCTCAAAAATGTCAAGAAAATCTTGTATGTGTAAATGATATTCTTCCATTAATGCTTGTAATAAATCGCCATTTTTTAATTCTGGAATCTGTTCATATTTTTCTTCATATTCGTAGATTAAAATTCCTAAAACTCTTAAATAGTCTTGATCATCTTGAGTTAAATTATTCTTTGCTAAAAGAGAATAAATTCGTTGTTGTGTTGCTATTAAATCAGCCTCATCATTAATAGGACGAGGAGGAAATTCTGTTACTAAGTTAATATAATAATTGTTAGGTGTTTTGATACCAGTTGTCATTTTTCCAGTTCTCCTTGTCATAATCTGCATGGGTTAAAACAGCACGAACAAAAATAATCTGTGCTTGATAATCAATGTAAGTGATTAAACGATAATTGTTACCACTGATATTAAAGACAGTGAAGTTACCCACCAAGTCGGCAGAAGGAAAGCGTTGACGTAATTCAGCAAAGTTAGTAAAGTTTGATTTAAGGATTCTGTCATACCATAATATTAACCCATTTTTGGCGGTTGAGTGCTTTTCCCAAAATTCCCTTAAGCTTCTCCGACTGATAATCCGCATGATTTGGCTTTCAATAGTGCTTTTCAGCTTTTATTTTATCCTATAGGACTGACACAACCAATTTGGTGCATGCTTGTAGGATGAGCTTCCCCCATCAAATCATAGAATTAATAACGCATAATCTTCCACTATAAGAACAGTAAGTGTTTAAAGTTTTGCACAACGCAGCAACCAACCAATCACACCACCAATTGTACCGCTAAAAATAATAAGTTTTGAGACTAGAATTTAGTTTGGCAAAAATTTTTTCTTTAAGTCTTGACTTGGTGAGAGTCATATAAGCTACTTCCTTTAAAAGAAGTTGTAATTTCCTGAGCAATAAAATTATCTAATAACTCAAAAAAGATCTGAAATCCTTCTTTTTCATCGTGACAGGATAACATAATAATTTTTGCCCACGAGTTAGCTGTTTTGATTTGATATGTATTTTGCACAAATTCAGGAAATTCTCGATAAAATTGCGTTTCTGCTTCATTAGGTTCAATACCTAATTCTCGTCTAGCAGTTTTATATCCTGCTACAAATATAAATAAATCACTAACAGAAGGTTTGCCTAAGTATAATCCAGGTTTGGTTTTAATTTTGTTAAGGATTTCAAATAATCCTGTTGGTTGAGTCATGCTTAAAGTTCCTCCAATTCTTCTAAAATAAATCGTTCACTCTGACAATGAAAATCATTTAACCATTCTTCTCTTGTCATTCCTTGAGGGGATAGGTTATCGAATACGAATCCATTGATTTCGACTCCATAGTGCCTACCATTCATTGTAATGGTTTGTTCGCTTCCTAAGCGATCGCTAATGATATAATCTTCATCGCTGTAGAAAGTTCTTACTCTTAAGGGTTTTCCTTCAATGTTATGGTCTGATAACCATTGTATAACTGCTTGAGCGCACTGATAGCAGTCAAAAATATCAAAATTACTCACAATTTTACTAATTTCTCGATAAATTTCATCCTCATTGAAAATGTTTTCAGGTTGGGTCATTTATTGATTTTCTCCAATGTCATCAACTATCTGCTCAGTTTCTCGCCAGATTCTACCATATTCTAAGGCTTCTAAAAAGGCTTCTTCATCGGAAATTGAACCTGTCATTTTTTCTACCCAATTTTGCGGTTGGGTTGGTTCATTTATTTGATTTTGCAGATGGCTAATGGCCTTCTCAATCATGATTAAGCGTTGCTCAAGTTTTAATTCATCTAACATAGTTATGTTAAGGATCTAAAAAGCTTTTATTCCAATCATAGCATAATTAATGAAAATTCGTTCAAATAGATTAACTAAGGTGCGTTATACTTCGTTAATGCACCTACAAGATCGCAGTTTATACTCCTAGCTTATCTTTTTGATACATTACTGATTGATAAGCTTCTATCCAATCTTGCCACATTGCAGGGTCAGTAGGTGTTCCATCTTCTAATAGTTGTAAACTTCCTAATAGTGCACCAATATCATCAGCTTTGGTTTGTTGATAATAAGCTTCTAAAAAGGCGATCATGGTTTGAAAGGCTTCTTGTTGTGTTAATTGATTCATCTTAACCTCTTATGTTATTTTAGGGGAAACTGGGATGAGAAAATCCACTTTCAAAAATTCCAAATTCTGGGAATAAGATTTAATCCTCCGTTGACAATTTCTCCTTTTCTCACTTGTACCCAAATTTGCGTTTAATTGGCAAGGGTTTCAGCATACCAATCATTTCCCCATTTGTCTTTTCCTAGATAGTTGTTAGAATTTAAAGCAGTTTCAATGAGTTTTTGACGGTTCTCTGGGGTATCATGGGAAAAGTGGCCTTCTGCATCTCGAAAAATATGGGATCTTCTTTGGGTTAATCCTTTTTCTAGTGTATAACGATTCATTCATTTTGTAAGGTAAAATGAGGTAATATAGTTATTTTAAATCGTTTCTTGCTAAAATAGATTAATTGAGGTGCATTACTCTTCGTTAATGCACCCTACAAGATCAGCGATCGCTGCAGAAAGGGTAACAGAAAAGGGAATAAAAGATAAAGCCGTGACAACGGCGTTTGAAAGGCTTCTTGTTGTATTAATTGATTCATCTTAACCTCTATTTGCTAAATTTTCTCAATGTTCTGTGAATTAAAGTTTTTCTAATATTTCTTGATAAACGTCAATATCGAGAATCACTGCTACAGGTTGCCCATTTCTCAGGATAATTTCGGGTTCTTTAGCTTGATTTATCATAGTAGTCAGTAAAAATTAGTGAATTTTATAGCCTATTCCAACCGAAACTCAAGATTGTTATCAAATAAATGGATGTCAGTTTCTGTTAAACAAAAATGTCCTTGATTAGATCAAGACCCTTTGATGGAAAAAGTACATTTTAACTTAGATTTATGTTATACTAAGACAGTTTATGTTTCATTTTGGGGATAACTAATCATGAATGATAAGCAACAACCTCTAAGTTTATTGATTGCACTTTTGGTAGTTATAATACTAGGATGGGGAATATATTGGATCATTACAGCACTAATTGATAAGCTTAATAGTGTTAATTCTGATCTTGGGAAAGCATTTATTACAGGAGGAGTAACGGTTTTGATTGCTGTTATCTCTTTAGTAATTGGAAAAATTTGGGAACAAAAAATTAAGATTGAAGCAGATATGCGAGAACAGAAGATTCCAATGTATGAAAAGCAAATTTCTACATTCTTTTCCATAATATTTGCAGAAAAATATGGTGAAAAAAAACCTAATGAAAATGATATAGGTAAAGCATTTCAAGATTTTACTGAAAAACTTATCATTTGGGGAAGTGCCGAAGTCATTCAAGCTTGGATGGAGTTTCGAGTTTACGATTGGACAAATAGTAATTCAAACGAGGGTTTTTTGAAAGTAGAGAACTTACTAAAAGCTATTCGCAAAGACCTTGGAAATAGTAATGATCAGCTTAAAAATGGGGACATACTCAAACTATTTATTAATGATTTTAATCCTGAATTACTACCCAAGAAGTCTTCATCTGAAAAAGAGGTTTATGAGTCAGAAAAATTTAATACGCATTAATGCACATAATAGTAGTCTTAATTTAGAAAAGGTGGGTATAAAACCCACCCCAAACCAATTATTTCAGCCCTTCTCTTAACCTCTCCTTCGCACCCCCTAGTGCTTCCGCTAACTTACTCGCATTCCGTCCACCCACGTGCGCCAAATTCGGACGACCTCCGCCCCCTCCACCGCAAATTTTGGCAATTTCACTGATAAACTTCCCTGCTTACAGTTTTTTGTCTCTTATCACCATAAATTACCATCCCTAACTCACAGCATAATCTGTATATTGTCGCACATACTCAGGTTGAAATCCTAAGACAATATCTTCTTTAAGAACGCCTAAATTAATTAATTCTTCAGCAATATCAACATCGGTTGAATTCCATTGAATCCAAATTTTATCATTTTTAATATCTAAATGAAGAGAACAAGCATACACCCTTTTATTTTGTTCCCATCCCACATGAACTAATTGATAATGATCATGTTCTGTATCGAGGATAACTTGATTTTCAATGTTACCGTAAGCGTGTTTATAACTAGCATACTGAAACAAGAGTTTTTTAATATAATCTCGATATTGTTCTAGTTTTGCCATTTGAGAATAACCTCCTTTGCTATATCATAGACAATAAATTTAAGATCATAGTTAGTGATAATTATTTGAGTAAATTCTAGCAGAAAAAAACTTGTATAAGCTGCTTCAGGAATCGCAAGGTAAAGGATACGCTTGGGGTCTCTTTGCTGTAAAATTGTTCGATAATTAATAAACTGACCCATTGCTAAATGAAAATCAGAAATCGTTGAGCTTCCTATAAAACTTTTGACTTCTACCGCAATTTTTTGATTTTCTTTTTCTGCTACGATGAGTTTTTCTGCTGCTAAATCAATATTTTTTAAGATTCTTTTAATGATTTTGGCAAAGGGATAAAGTTAGTATTTAGTAAAAGGTAGAGTCGAAAAAAGGTTATTAATATGGCTATTAAAGTAAAAGATTTAATGGATAGTCGCCAAGAACTAGCTTTGGTAACAGCCAAGTTTGATGGTTTAGTAACAGATGCACTGTCAGATATGCTGGAAAACAATTTTAGTCAACTTCCAGTTATTGATAATGATGGTAAATTGTTTGGTATTATTTCTACTAATTCAATTTTGAAAGCTATACAAGTTTTTAATGTACCTTTTAATGAGCTTAGAGTATATCATGCTGCTGAAAAG
>JBFRWQ010000100.1:0-3729 GCA_051439665.1 Microcystaceae cyanobacterium
TCTTTGAATTATCCGATTTTGATCGTGGATTAGAATCACCACGGTATCATAAAGCGGCTGATTTATATACAGAGTCTGAGACAGTAGCAGAAGCAGGAATCTCTCAAGGGGACTTAGGAAAGCAATTAGAAAATTTCCAAAGAGTATTACAAGAAATAGATAATTTAAACCAAACAGAAAGTGATCAAAAAGCGCTTCCTCCTTTAGCCAATTTAACAGGAGAAATCACAGGAACTTTAGTTGTTAAAACCACACCTGATTCCCAAGTAGAAGCTAATTTTAATCTCTTAGGAAATCAATGGAGATGGGGAGATTGGCAAATAGATACTTTACAACTACAAGGAAACTGGGAGGATGATACCTTAACCCTTGAACCGTTAAAAATCCAAGCAGAGGAAAGTTTCTTAGCGATTAAGGGACAATTTTCTCAGCAATATCACAAAGGGAAAGTACAAATTCATAATGTTCCTTTAACCCCCTTTTCTTCTTTCCTTGATCTTCCCCAGACTTTACCCATTCAAGGGTTTCTCAATGCTTCTATTTTGCTAGGAGGGAGTCAGTTTAACCCCTCAGCGAAAGGAACAATTGCGATCAATGATTTAATGCTTTATCAAGGAAAATTAGATCAAATTGTGAGCCAATTTAACTATGAGAATGACATATTAAACTTTTGGGTTAATAATATTCTGAACCATCAAACTGATTCTATTTTAATTAACGGAACAATTCCTTATCAATTTCCCTTTGCAAAACGTCAACCCAATAATGATCAATTTGAGATTAGCCTGAGAATTCGAGATCAAGGATTTGCCTTATTAAATATCTTCACTCAGAAACAGTTAATGTGGCAACAAGGAAAAGGAGACGTTAATCTAGCAGTGGTAGGAAATATTGACCCCCAAACTCAACAAATCAAGCAACTGGATGCAACAGGACAAGTTATTATTCAAGACGCAATTCTACAGTCTCCCTTGATTCCTGAAAAACCCCTCACTCAAGTTAATGGACTCATTGATCTCAATTTAGATCAGATCGAAGTAAAGCAGCTAACAGGACAATTTGGTGGCGGAAATGTGGCCATATTTGGTTCACTCCCCCTGCAGAAAACATTACCCAATCTTAACCCCTTAACCCTACAATTTCATCACCTAGCGTTTAAATTACCCGAACTCTATGAAGGAGGAATCGAAGGACAATTAGAAATTAGAGGAACGGTTTTAGATCCTCAGATTGGAGGAAATATTCAGCTTCATGATGGAGAAATCTTTCTCAGTGATACATTGGCTAGTCAGGAACAAGCAACACCGATTAATTGTCTGTCTGATCAGTCTTCATCCACTCAAGCGCCAAAAATACTCTCAGCCAAAGAGAATAGCCAACAGATAGCAAACCCTCCTAACTGTGGCTTTGGTAAATTTAATCAACTGCAACTAAGCTTAGAAGAAAATATTCGGATCTTAAAGCATCCTATTCTTAGCTTTACTGCAACAGGAAACCTGACCTTAAATGGGACTATTAATAATCCTCAACCTAGCGGTCAAATTAATTTGACTAGAGGACAAGTTAACCTCTTAGCTAGTCAGCTTCAGTTATCAGGAAATAATAATACCGTAGCCTTTTTCCCCCAAACTGGCCTTGACCCCTACCTTAACCTTAACCTTGCCACTTCTACAACCGAAACAACCCAGACTAATGTGAGACGAGATCCCCTGTCCTCAGAAATAGATGATCCCTTTACTGCAAATCGTAACAGCTTGCAAACGGTACGGATTAAGGCTAAGGTTGAGGGTGCTGCTAGTCAGCTTGAAGAAGCGATTAGCCTTAGCAGTGAACCCAAGCGGAGTCAACAAGAGATTATTACCCTTTTAGGTGGTAGTTTAGCCAATTTGGAAAATCAAGACAATGCAACGGTGGGATTAGCTAATTTAGCAGGATCGGCGGTACTAGGTACAGTCCCTGGTGAACTGGGATCAGCGCTAGGATTAAGTGAATTTCGCATTTTTCCGACCCAAATTATTAACGAAGAAAGCAGAATTAGTCCTTCTCAAATTGGCATAGCAGCAGAAGCAGGACTTGATTTAACCGATGATCTATCCCTATCGATCCTAAAAATTCTTAATACCGATCAAGCGCCTCAATGGGGAATTCGTTATCGTTTCAATGATCAACTTTTATTACGAGGATCGAGTAATTTTGATGATGACAGTCGAGGAGTAATTGAGTATGAACGTCGTTTTTAAGAACTTATCGAAGATCAAAGATTATCCTGTTTTTCTGCGATTGGGACTCTTTTTAATCTGCTTAGTCTTAATCTGGTTGCCCTTTGCTATTCCCATCTATTTAGCCATTCCTAATGACCCTAACTTAGTAACCATTTTAACAATGGGATTATTATATATTGAATTTTTAGGTTTGCTGAGGGTATGGAATCAATGGGTTAATCAAACATCTCAATGGTTAGACTACTATGGATTAACCTTTAGGAAGAAAACAGCAGCTAACTATTTACAAGGATTGAGTGTTGGCTTAACTTTTACCTATGCTTTATTCATTACTGAAGCCATGTTAGGCTGGATTCAACTACATGGATCACCCTATTTACTGATTAAAATAGTGTTAGAAGGTGGGTTAAGTGCGACTGCGATCGCATTTGCGGAAGAGGTCTTTTTTCGAGGTTGGATCTTAACTGAATTGGAAAAGGATTATGCTTTAAATGTTAGTCTTTGGTGCAATGCCATTATTTTTGCTAGTCTCCATTTTATTAAGCCCTTAAGTGAAATTCAACGCACCTTTCCCCAATTTCCTGCCCTTGTTTTATTAGGACTGATTTTAGTGTGGGCTAAACGAAAAAAAAGGAATAATCTAGGTTTAAGTATGGGACTTCATGGCGGTTTAGTGTGGGGCTATTATATTTTTAATGTGGGTAAATTAGTGACTTATAATGATCAGATTCATCCTTGGATTATTGGCATTGATCGATATCCCTTAGAAGGGATGATGGGGCTTTTATTTTTGGGTTTATTAGCCTTATGGGTTAGGAAACAGTGAAATGGTCTTGACTTAAGTAGGAATAATCTTTTAAAATTGGAGTATCTCTAAGTCATTCGTAAAAAGTAGCACAGGCATCTTGCCTGTCACAAACTAGAAGCTTGTTCTTTTTCACAATTCTTAGAGTGATCGGTAATGTTAATTAAGTAAATGATCCACTAATATGGCAACTATTATCTTTGTTCACGGGATTGGCGGTCGCTTAGACAACTACGATGACAGTTTTAAGTCAATTCAAGAACAAGTTAAAAGGGAGAGTGAAAGTAGAAAATTAAAGACACCTAGCGTTGTCCCTTGCATTTGGGGAGATAGTAAAGGCGCTAACCCCCAAGGGTTATCTAGACCTGAGCAGGAGACGACAGAAGACCCTAAAATGGAAGAGAAAGATTTATTGTGGCAAAAATTATATGAAGATCCGTTATGGGAAATACGGAGACTGGGGTATAGGGCAAAACAATCACAAGATCCTGGATCTTTAATGGGTAAGTCTAATAAGGATAAATTGAAAGAAAAGATAAAATCTATAGAAATGAAAGTAGAAGAAGAAAGCGCTAAAAATGAGTTAATTCGCTTGGGCTTAAAAGACATTATTCAAGACGCTTATCAACAGGTAATTAAATCACAAGCTTATGAAAGACTGTTAGATACAGTAGGGGCATCTCAGCAGGCCGAGTCAACAGC
>JBFRWQ010000101.1:0-5678 GCA_051439665.1 Microcystaceae cyanobacterium
CTAACCGTTGGCGAAATACCTTTGCCCGTTGGAGCAAGATGGCCACCCTGCAAGCTGCGATCGCTCTCCCTCAAACTGCCTATTACAAAATGGGAACCACATTTCCTGTGCAAATCTTAGTATTTGACAAAGTAGCAGGGGAATTAAATCTAGGAGTCTGCCATGAAGCGGATTCATTGGAAATGGCAGAGATGATCATCGATAGTTTGCCAGAGCGTTCCCAGTTAGGTGAGCTAACCCCTGTATTGGAAGCTCCCAAACCAAAACAAGTAAAGGAGGCAGGAGTGGAAAGGCACTCAGCAGGAGGAGGGAAGTTGGAAGAGGATTCTGACCTCTCCAAACTTCTTTTCGCCTTAAAGAAGGCAGGAGGGGAAAAGGATGGAGGAAACTCCCTCCTGCCTCCTGCCCTCTGCCCCCTGCCTTCCGAGGCTTCTGCCTCGGTAATTGAACTGGAGTATCAAACCATTGATTGGGATAGCAGCAGTGCCAAGTTCACTGAAGGGCTATACGAACCTTATGAATTGCAAAGTATTGTTATTCCTAGTGCAGCCAATCATCCCTGTGCCTTAGTACAATCGAGTGCGATGGCGAGTATTTCCCCACCTAAACCTACCTATCGTCCCCATTTACCAGAGCGAACCCTCGAAGAAGGACAATTATCTAATGCACAATTAGAAACACTCATCTATGCAGGGGATTCTCATAGTAAATTCCTCAAAGGTTGGTACAAAACCAATAAACATGGTACGCTCGTTCAAGCAGAACCCCCAGATTCAGAAGCCAAACGCTATCGTCAGGGGTATTTCTGCGGTGACTCAACTGGAGTAGGAAAAGGCAGACAATTAGCCTCGGTTTTGATGGATAATTGGTTAAAAGGACGAAGCAAGCATATTTTCTGCACCATTTCTCCTAAGCTTTTAGAAGACATTAAACGGGATTGGAGTGATATTGGCGGAAAACCTGAGCAGATTAAGTCCCTTGGCGAATTTAAGCAAGGTGAAGCAATTAACCTGTCTCAAGGTATCATTTTCTGCACTTATGCCACCTTACGACAAGGAGCTAAAGCGAACAAAATCTCCCGTGTTGACCAGCTAGTGAACTGGTTCGGCACAGAAGGAGAAGGTTGTTTGCTCATGGATGAATCCCATGCCTTAGCCAATGCAGCCCCTAAAGTTGATCAAGGTTTTGGCTCTCACGAAGCGTCTGCCCAAGGCTCGGCGGCTCTTGAAATCCAACGCAAGTTACCCTCAGCCCGTGTGGTTTATTCTTCTGCAACGGGAGCAACTGAGGTCAGAAATTTGGCTTATGCAGAGCGCTTGGGGGTATGGCTCGGTAATATGGATTTCCGAACCCGTGATGAGTTTATCTGCTCTATGACGGCAGGTGGCATGGCAGCGATGGAAATAATTGCCCGTGACCTCAAAGCGATGGGCTTGTACTGCTCTCGTAGTCTTAGCTATGAAGGCGTTGAGTATGATCTGCTTGAGCATCAACTGACTTCTGAGCAGACAAAGCTTTATGACACTTACGCTCAGGCTTACCAAATTATCTTGAAAAATCTGCACAGAGCATTAGAAGTTTCTGGGGCATCATAGTTGCTTTTAGTTAGGTGAGATGCTATCATAGAGTCATAGTCTCACCTAACTAAAAGCCCTTTTTTTTTCCATGTCCTTATTTCACCTCGAACAGCAAATTCTCACCTTAAAATCCCTTGGACAAGTGGCCGCCCCTCGGACATGGATTTCCAGTTACACCGTGACGAAAGAAAAGTCTAAAAAGACCTACACTTACTTTAGAGTCATGGAAGGCTATAAAGACGACAAAGGAAAGAAAAAAGCTAGATGTGTCCAATATTTAGGCAAAGAAGGGTCAAAGGCGCATCGGGAAGCGCAAAGAGCGATCGCACGACGTAATCAGATCCAGAAGCTCGAACGGAAGCTTAATCGGCTTAAAAAACAGAAGAAATCAGTTAGGGGATCTCAGAAAAAATCTCAAGTATCTCACCTAACTAAGAAACGGCAAGAAACCCTCGCCCATCTCCAAGGTCAAATCGACCAACTCAAGGAGGAGAATCGGCAACTTTGGCAGCAAATTAACTTAATCTCTGCTCAAATATGGGAATTTTAGCCAAAGCGTGATGTTAAAATCTAAATTTTTCCTAACGGAAATTCACAAGTAGTAAGATTTGGAGCTATTTGTGATGAGCAAAGCAAAAGGTAGAGCCTTAAGTACTTTTTGGGGACATCATCAACGATTTTTCAATTACCTGATGAATTCCCTCAAGCTGCCTTCTTTGATTACAGCCATTGAAGAAGACCTCAAAAACGATTATGCTGTAGTGATTCAGCTAATCACTACGAATGAAGCATTATTAGACCGAAAGCTCTCAACTATCCCCACCTCAGAATGGGACGACATCAAGACAGATATCTCACCCCGTCAAGCGGTTCACGAATATCTCAATAAATGTTTCCCCACATTACTCTGGGAAGAGTACGAGGATGAGAACGGGAATACCAAGAAGCGTCAGGTATTAGATGCTGATGGTAATCCTGTCCATTGCCAAGAAGCGTTACGCATTAAACACGAAACCATCGAGGATTTAGCTTTGTTGCCCTCAATGCCCACCGTCATCGATGGACTCATCTGGCACTTCGGCTACCAGAACGTGGCTGAAGTGACAGGTCGCTCCAAACGGGTGATCACAGAAGGCGACAAGCTCAAACTTGTTAAACGCTCTGAGCAGGCATCCTTAGCTGAAAAACAGGCTTTTATGGATGGTGATAAGAATATCCTCATTTTCTCCCAAGCTGGTGGCACGGGAGCTAGTTACCACTCAGATATTACTTGCCACAATCAAAGACAACGAAAACACTACGTTGTTGAGACAGGTTTTAGCGCTTCGGTTGCCATACAGGGCTTAGGTCGTACTCACAGAGCCAGCCAAGTTACACCCCCCATTTTTATTCCTGTTACCTTAAACGTGAAGGGAATTAAGCGGTTCGATTCTGCGATCGCTCGCAAAGTAGAGTCTCTCGGTGCGCTTACCAAAGGTTCTAGCAAAACAGGTTCTCAGAATTTGTGGAGCGAATCAGACAACCTTGAGAATATTTACTCAAGAATGGCACTACAAGATTTGTTCTACGCCATCTATCATAATCAAGTTGAAGGGATTGATGCAAATACGTTCTCTGAGAAAACAGGGTTAACCCTTGTGGGGAAAGATGGTTATCTGCTCACTCAAATGCCCCCTGTCAACCAATTCTTGAACCGCCTGATGGCATTAGAGATACATCATCAAAATGCAGTGTTCACTGCGTTTGAGCAGTACCAACACAACCGCATTCAGGAAGCTATCGACAACGGCACCTATTCAACTGGAGTGACCAACCTTAAAGCAGAGGGCTTCAGGGTTTTAGAGGAAATTGAGCTTTATACCCATGAAACAGGCAATAAAACCACTGCCATTAAAATAGAGCGCAAGGATAAAGTTAATTTAATTACCCTTGACCAGCTTATGAAATACGGTGCGCCTACCTATTACTGGAATGCTCGTTCTAATTCAGTTGCGTTAGGCGTAGAAGCGGTTTGTGGGATTAATGCCGATGGCAGCTTTGATCGGCGGATGCGTCTTTATTCTCCTGATGACCGTTATCAAAGCAAGACCTATTATGAGATGAGTAAATCCCATTGGCAAGAGATTGAGTTTCAGCAATGGCAAGTTCTCTGGGAAACTCAACGGCAAACTTATGATGAGTACCGTTATTCAGTCTTTTACTTGATTGTCGGAATGCTAACTCCTGTCTATAGTAAGTTTCCTCAAGAAAATATGAAAATCTATCGGTTACAAGCCGATGATGGTCGAGTTTTCTTGGGACGCTATATTGCCGATTCGGATATTAACCGAGTTCTTCGTTCTTTTCGGTTGATACAATCTGATCTTCTATCTCCTGATGAACTATGGAATGCTTGCTACAATCGTCATGAAACTCATGTCATATCTGAAGATCCTGAGTGGAAAGTGACATCCTCACGGGTCGCAGGAGATATTCGTCTTGAAGTCACTGGGGTGCATGAGCGAGAAGATTTACGAGCGCTTACTTCTTTGGGCTGTTTCACTGAAATTATTTCAGGACAGTTACGAGTTTTCGTTCCTACTATTGAAGAAGAAGCCAAGGCGATTCTTGGACAAATTCTTAGCTGATCTATTTGAGGGGTTTTCACCCCTTTTTTGGTTTGCTGACAGCATTCCTGCCTAAATTGATGCCAACGGTTCAGTTGATCACTGCCCCTGATAATTAATTGAAAATGACTCAAGGGTTCTTGAGCAGCGATCGCATTTTCGTTCAAGAGTTTTTAATTGAGCATTCGTAACGGCTTTGATAAATTTTTCCATGTCTTCTAAACTATACTGAGAACCCCAATACAGTTACTTATCTGGTTAAGCGTCATCAAGCTTATAATAGATGATTAATTCGGACTGTTGCTACTCCACAATCCTGTACGCTTATTTCGTGCGATCTCACCCTCTACCATTTCAGATCCCTCATAGGGATTATAGAGAGTTTCAACAATCATTTCTTAGTTCATCACTCCAAGTACTTGTTTCAATCCCTCATAGGGATTATAGAGAGTTTCAACTGCGGGGGTCTGAAAGCCAGTCAGTATTAGGTTTTCGAGGTTCGATTCCGCCCCACCCCAAAAAAGAGACTTGAGACCTGTCCCCAGTATAACAATAAAACACAAAAATACTACATTTAATTACTAATCCTATATTAGTATTCTCCTTTTATAGGAGAAAACATCATGAAAACCTTTGATCTAGTATTCTCTATCATTAATATAATTCGGGGATTAGTCTCCTTTTTATACCTAATGTACGAGCTATCACGTCGTTTAAGATAAACGACTTTCTTAAACCAAAGGTATCTAATAATTCTCAAATACCTTTGGTTTATAACGAGTAAAACTAACAAAGATACTGTTGGCAAATGTAATCAAAGCATTATTCAGTCTGAATACATTTTCTCTATCTTACATGAATCACGCAAGAACTAGAGATGTAGCTGCACTAACTCAGCCGTCTCTTGATCATCTTGGCTTAATTCAGATTCGTTATTATTCTCAGGTTGGAAGGTCATGTCAACAAGCGCTTTCAATCAATACCCACTCACGATCTGATCAAAGCTTTTGTTATCTTAACCCAAACTAGCGCTCCCCTTTTCTGTCGCTCCAAATTGTCAGGGCTATCGCCCTTTTTTTTCTGAGTCAATATTCCTTCTCTACTGACTCAATTTTCCCCCAACACTTTGGAGTTTAAGCATGGACATTTCAGCTATCAACGATGCCTTATTTCCCGTTCTTTTATTCGCCCTCTACTTGATTGGTATGAGTGAGTTTCTTCCCCGTTCCAATCCAAGCCCAGCTTCAGTAGATAACCAGAATCCACCCATTCAGCCAACTCTTCAAGCGATTCAAGAGATTGAAGAGATTGAAAAGATTGAAAAGAGCGAAGAAATTGACAAAGAGATTGAACAAAATCAGCCTAAACATCAAGTCAACCTCGCTAACTTAAGCATCAAAGACTTAAGAAATTACATCAAAGTTCAGAATCTTCAATCCTTGATCAAACAACACATCGGCAAGCCTTATTCTCGTTGCAGTAAATCAGAATTAAT
>JBFRWQ010000102.1:0-6086 GCA_051439665.1 Microcystaceae cyanobacterium
GTATGATATAGAGGAGTTAGCAGAAATGGTTGATAAAACTCTGATTATTAATCAAGCAATGGAATTGATTTTAGGGTAAAAAAAGCAATGTTGATATTAATTTATTTATAAAAGTTATACTCATCTAAAAGTTCAATCATTAATAAGACGTTATTTAGTAGACAAAAATCAGTTAGAAAACCGATCCTATTTTCAAATTAATCCTATTGTTAAAGCGTATATTTTAAAAATCTGTTATAATTGAGATATGAAATTTGAGTGGGATCAGTCCAAAAATCAAGGGAATATTGCCAAGCATCATCTTGATTTTGCAGACGCACAGAGAATATTCAAACTTCCTCTTCGTGTTTCCCCTGATGAAAGGCAAAATTACCGAGAAGATCGATGGATTGGGATCGGGATGCTTGACGGGCGTGTGGTTGTTGTAGTTTTTACAGAACCAGACGAACAAACAATCCGTATTATTTCACTTCGCAAAGCTCTACCTAATGAACGAAAACGCTATGAACAGTACATCAGAGACGAATTGGGAGAAAATTGATTCTCTAACAGAGGAAGAAATTGATACCTCTGATATTCCCCCATTGACAGAAGAGTTTTTCAGCAAATCTCGGTAGTGGAAACCCGTTGACTCCTTAAAAGTTCTTGTTCAAGTCGATCCTAAAACACTCGCTTGGTTTCAAGCACAGGGGGAAGATTACGAGAAGAAAATGGCTGCTGCGCTGCGAATTTATGCAGAAGCTCATAACATTAATTAGCTGCAAAAATTGCTATAAACTTTGATCATGTCCTGTAAAGTCATTGTTTAACCTCATAACCTTTGACAAAAATTGGTCTATGGGAAAGAATTATAAAAAAATTATTTGATTCAGATTTATCATAATATTTTATAGGATTTAAGCCCGAATTATGCTATGATATATTAAGTTAATGATTATTTTCCAAGCTTCAAAAGATAAATAATTAAATTACCTTCCGATAAATATCTGCGATCGCTACTTCAATTCCCAAAGACTGTAAACGAATCATCCCATCAGATTCATAAGGGGTAAACAACCAGCGCTCGCCTTCTTTTTGAAATTGCTCAATATAACACTTTTCTTGTGAGATTAACAAATATTCCTGAAAAGCGGGAATTGTTCGATAAGCTGCAAATTTATCTTCTCGGTCGTAATTTGCTGTCGAAGAAGACAACACTTCAGTGATCAAAATAGGATCGATTAAAGTATCTTTTCGGCCTTCTTGATAACTAAAGGGTTCAGACACCACCATAATATCAGGATAGGTAGCAATTCGGCGCTCAGGTATCCACAAACGTTGATCAGTTACAAACACTGTATAGGGTTGTTCACGAAGTGCAATATGCAGGGCAACCAATAAATTCCCGATGATCCGATTATGAGTCGGTGTTCCCCCTGTCATGGTAACAATTCTCCCATCAATAAATTCATGACGAGTTTGTGATTGTATTTCTTTGTCAAAATATTCGTTAAGTGTGTATGTTTCGGTGAGAGTAACCATTAAGCATTATTTTTCTAACTAAGCTTGATTATAGCAAAAATTGTCTGAGATCCAATCCAAATTGGAAAACCTAGTTTTCTTTTTTACCTGAAATCCCCCTGCCTTGTATTATTACAAACAAGTTATATAAAACCCATTTAGGATCAAACATTAACAAAAAGCCCCCTCAATCAAGAGAGAGCCTTTTGCTGAGAACATATATTGTAGGGATTATCCTAACGCATTAGGATTGTATTCCCCTAATTCAATACTGACAGGATTAACTTGCCAAATTTGTTCACAATATTCTCGGATAGTGCGATCGCTAGAAAATTTACCCATCCGTGCTGAATTGAGAATAGACATCCTCGTCCATTTACCCTGATCTCGATAAGCTTGACTGACTTCTTTTTGACAGTCAATATAAGCCTGATAATCGGCAAATAGCATATAGGTGTCATCGTACATCAAAGAATCAATAAGGGGTTTAAATAACTCCTTATCTCCATGACTAAATGAACCATCCATAATGCTATCAATGACCTGACGTAATTCTCCATTATGAGTGTAGAATTCTTGAGGATCATATCCTTGCGCTTTCATCTCATAAACTTCTTCGGCGGTTAAACCAAAGAGGAAGAAATTCTCAGGATGGGCTTCTTCACGAATTTCAATATTCGCCCCATCCAGTGTCCCAATGGTGAGCGCTCCATTCATGGCAAATTTCATGTTTCCTGTCCCTGAAGCTTCTTTTCCAGCCGTAGAAATCTGCTCTGATAAATCGGCGGCGGGATAGATGCGTTGACCTAAAGAAACGTTGAAATTAGGCAAAAAGACCACTTTTAAACGGCCTTGTACATCGGGATCTTTATTAACCACCTCAGCTACCGCATTGATCAATTTAATGATCAATTTCGCCATAAAATAGCCTGGGGCTGCTTTGCCACCAAAGATAACGGTACGAGGGGTAATATCCACATGGGGATTTTGTTTGATGCGATTATACAAGGTGATAATGTGCATAATGGCTAAATGTTGCCGTTTATACTCGTGAATCCGTTTTACCTGTACATCAAACAGAGAGTTAACATCTACCTCAACATTACGAGTGCGTTGGATATAGTCAGCTAGATGTTGCTTATTCGCTTGTTTAATAGCACGCCAGCGAGAACAAAAATCAGGATCATCGATATATTCTTCGATGCGGCGCATTTCGTCCAAATTCTTGAGCCAACCATCACCGATTTTCTCAGACACTAATGCTGCTAACTCAGGGTTACTCAGTAAAATCCAACGACGGGGGGTGACACCATTAGTTTTATTAACGAATTTTTCAGGCCATAGCTTATAAAACTGGTTTAAGGTGTCCTGTTTGAGTAATTCGGTATGTAAAGCAGCTACTCCGTTAATAGCATGACTTCCCACACAAGCTAGGTTAGCCATACGAATTTGTTTCTCAGGACTTTCCTGAATTAAGGACAATTTCTCAACTAATTTTGCGTCTTTAGGAAACCAGATGCGTACATCTTCTAGGAAACGGTAGTTAATTTCGTAGATAATTTCCAAATGACGGGGTAAGAGTTTTTCAAACAGACTGACTTCCCATCGTTCTAGCGCTTCTGGCATCAGGGTATGATTGGTATAAGCCAAGGCTTTTTGGGTAATATCCCACGCTTTTTCCCAAGAATAATCATAATTATCCACCAACAGACGCATTAATTCAGCCACCGCTACCGTCGGATGGGTATCATTCATTTGAATGGTTACTTTGTCTTGGAAATCATCCAAACTGGGATGGGTGCGGAGATGAATACGGATTAAGTCCTGAATCGAGGCAGAAACAAAGAAATATTGTTGAGCAAGGCGTAATTCTCGACCGGCAGGGGTGTTATCGTTGGGATAGAGAACTTTAGAAATATTCTCAGCATCCATCTTTTCAGCCACTGCGTTATCATATTGCCCTGCATTAAACGCATCAAAGTTAAAGTCTTCACTGGCTTCTGCTTTCCAAAGACGTAAGGGGTTAACGGTATTTACCTTATATCCTGGTACAGGTGTATCGTAAGGGATTGCTAAGATACTGCGTTCCGACACCCAAACAGTTTTCGGGTTTCCCTTCTCATCACGAGTGACTTGGGTGTAGCCGCCTAATTTAACTTCTACTGTTTCATCAGGGCGAGGTAATTCCCAAGGATTGCGGAATCTTAGCCAATTATCAGGAATTTCAACTTGCCAACCCTCTTTAATCAATTGGTGAAAAATACCAAATTCGTAGCGAATTCCGTAACCAATGGCAGGGATTTCTAAAGAAGCAAGAGAATCTAAGAAACAAGCAGCTAATCGTCCTAAACCACCATTTCCTAACCCTGGATCTGGTTCTTGTTCGATTAATTCTTCAAAGTTGATTCCTAATTCGGTAATAACCTGTTCTACCACATCATAGATGCCTAAATTGACCAAATTATTACCCAAATGGCGACCCATAAGGAATTCTGCCGAGAAATAAGAAACCAGTTTGACTTGTTCTTGTTTATAGGTATTGGTGGTTTTGAGAAAGCGCTGTAATAAGCGATCGCGTATGGTATAGGCTAAAGCGACATAATAGTCGTAAGCATTAGCTTCCGAGCGATCAACCCCTTGTACATAGAAAAGATTGTCTAAAAATGCTCTTTTTAGGGTTTCGGGACTCATTCCCGTGCGATCGTCTTCTACCTGTATCTGGGGAACACAGGCTTCACCGGAATTGATGATATTGTCATCACTTTGAGGAACATAAGTTTCCATAGTTATTGATCCTTATCTTGGTTGACATAGACTGGGATAACTAAAACCATTGATTACCATAACCGATCTGGTTTAAAGGTAATTGTTCATGGAATCGGTTTTTTCAAGGATTGCGGGAATGAAAGTTTGTTCCTACCATAGCGACTTTTCCGCCAAGTTACCCAGATTTTTAGAGTTATTTAGGGTTTGAGGATCTTTTGTTATGCTATGAGGATTGGGTGGTGTGAGCGATCGCTATCTAACCTTGAGGAAGATGGGTTAAGATCAGCACTTGTCTTGCTTCAACTACATTGAATTAATCGTACAGCTAATTAAAAAGGGGGAATGTTAGCTTGGCGAGAGACTGGACTACCAATCAAAAACCTCTAATTGTCAACAACTAAAGGAGAAACAGATAATCCTCAAAAAGTTCAAGTCCCCTTTACCTCTACCACGACTTTTCCATCTACTTTGACTGTAAATTGGCTTTCTCGAAAATCTGGAAGGATGGCGCTTAAAATCCTAGCTATGAATTGGTTAGATGCTAATCTAAGCGTAAAGAGTAAAGAGTAAATGTTAAACTATCAAGAGGGATAGGTTAAACTAGAAATCAGTGTAACTTAATTATCTCTCTAAAAGCTATGGTTAATTCTTCAGTCAACGGTGATAGATACATTAACTTACTGACAGATTTTGGCTTTAAGCGACTCTTTGGTAGTGAACCCCACAAAGCCCTCTTAATTGACTTCCTAAATTCTATTTTACCCACTCATCATACGGTGGCTGATATTAGCTACAAAAATAATGAAAATGTGGGGAATACTGCCCTCGATAGAAAAGCGATCTTTGATCTTTACTGCGAAAGTGAAGCAGGAGAAAAATTCATCGTAGAAATTCAAAAAGCCAAACAAAATTATTTTAAAGATCGTAGCGTTTATTATGCCACCTTTCCTATTCAAGAGCAAGCAATTCAAGGAGATTGGAATTATAAGCTATCCCCAGTTTATACCATAGGAATCTTAGATTTTATCTTTGATGATCATGAAAATGATCCTAATTTTTTACATACTGTAGAATTAAAAAATCAAAACTGTGAAGTGTTTTACGATAAGTTAAAGTTTATCTATATAGAGTTACCCAAGTTTCAAAAAAACGTGGAAGAATTAGAAAACCATTTTGAGAAATGGCTGTTTTTATTCAGACATTTATCTCAATTAGATACCCCCCCAGAAAAGTTACAAGAAGGAGTATTTAATCAATTATTTGAACTAGCAGAAATTGCTCAACTTCCTCCAGACGAACAAAGAGCTTATCAAAACAGTTTAAAATATTATAGAGATTTGAATAATGTGGTAGAAACATCAAGACAAGAAGGAAGACGCGAAGGTATCCAAGAAGGAGAACAAAAGGAAGCCTCAAAGTTAGTTCTTCGTCAACTTCAACAACGATTAGGAGACATCCCTGAGAAAATTCAAGAAACCATTAAAGGGCTATCTGTTGAACAATTAGAAGACCTTGGCATCGCTTTATTAGACTTTAAGAGTCAATCAGATTTAACCAATTGGCTTGCCAAATAAAGATAATCTTAAAATTGTTGATCTAACTGATTTAAAGTTTTTTTGGCTTTTAAACTTAAGAATAAAGGATTAATTTGCTGTAAGTGCTGATAAGATTCTCTAGCCTCTTTTTTACGCTCAAGTTGAACCATTGTTTCTATGAGTATTCCCGACGCTAACACTTGTTCACTGTGATTATTAACTGAATTAGCTGATAAGAGTGCCTCTGTCGCACGAGTCAGTGCTTGTTGTAAATTGCCTTGTTCT
>JBFRWQ010000103.1:0-3187 GCA_051439665.1 Microcystaceae cyanobacterium
GGATACCCTGCTTGTCCTAATATCCAAGATCAGTATAAACAATTGGAGTTAATGGGCTGCGATCGCATTAAAATGTATATGGATGAAAGTGAGCAAATTTATCCTGAACAATCCACTACTGCGATTATTGCTTATCATCCTGTGGCTAAGTATTTTAGCGCTTAGAGTTCGTAGTAAGTCCTAAAGGACTGTTGTAGGAGGGCTAAAGCCCTCACTACTAACTAATAAACTATTTTACAATAGTGAAATAAATTCAATTAGCGATCGCATTATTCCCTTGCTCAATGATTGCAGTTACCCATCAAACGTCTCTCTCATTCGATGAATTCATCAATTGGTATCCCGATAATTCAGAGAATCGATATGAACTAAATAGAGGTAGAGTACTCGAAATGCCAAAACCGAGAGGAAAGCATTCTCAGATAGCTGGTGATTTAGCTTATCATCTAGGAACAGCTTTTCGACAAGCTAATCAATCTTATTTTATTCCTAGAGAATGTATAGTTAAAGTATCTAACAATACAGGGTATGAACCAGATATTATTATTTTAGATGAAAATGCGATCGCAGATGAGCCTAGATGGGAAAGAGAATCAGTGATTACTTTAAGTCAATCGATTAAACTTATTGTAGAAGTCGTTTCGACCAATTGGCGTGATGATTATCTAATTAAGTTAGCAGATTATGAAGCATTGGGAATTCAAGAATATTGGATTATTGATTATTTGGGAATAGGAGGTAGGCGCTTTATTGGTTCTCCTAAACAACCAACATTAACAGTTTGTAGCTTAGTAGAAGGAGAATATAATTTGCAACAATTTCGTGGAAGTCAAACCCTTGTTTCTCCCATGTTTCCAGAATTTCCCCTAACGGTTGCTCAAATTTTTAAGATTTAAGTTCTGCTTATAGTGGTGGGCTTTGCCCACCCTACAAATCCGATATTTCCAGTAATCTAAGCATATAAAGACTTAATCCAAGTCCATTCGGCTTCTAAACCTTCCCGCAGACTAACCTTGGGTTGATAACCCAGAATTTGCTTGGCTTTAGTCACATCTGCTGCGGTATGACGAGCATCTCCCATCGCTCTTTCTTGATAATCTCGTTTGAGGGGAGATCCGACAATTTCATCAATTTGATCAAGAATATCAAGTAAAACCACTCGACTTCCTCCACCAATATTGAAAATTTCGCCAATCGCTTCAGGAACTTTAGCTGCAAGTTGATTAGCTGCTACCACATCCCCTACATAGGTAAAATCTCTCGTTTGCTTCCCATCTCCATAAATGGGAATCGACTCACCTGCGATCGCAGCACGGAAAAACTTATGAAATCCCATATCTGGCCGCTGACGGGGACCATAAACAGAAAAATAACGTAAAATCGTCACAGGAACTTGAAAATTCTTGTGATAGAGTTGGCATAGACGTTCGGCCGCTAATTTAGTAATACCATAAGGAGAAACGGGTTGAGGACAGAGGGTTTCTGGGGTAGGATAGGTTTCTGCATCTCCGTAAATTGAAGAGGTAGAAGCATGGACAAAGCGCTTTAATTGAGAGGAATTTTTAGCTGCTTCTAACATGATCTGGGTGGCATTAATATTCCGCTCTGTATAATCAAGAAAGCTAGTCCCCCAACTCGCTCTGACCCCTGCTTGTGCTGCTTCATGATAGACTGTATCTGCCTGTTGGAATAGATTATTCCAGTCTAAAGATTGAATATCTGCTTCAATTAGCTTAAATCCTTCGTAAGATTGTAAAAATGATAAGTTTTTTCGCTTTAACTGGGGATTATAATAGTCATTGACCTGATCAATCCCAATCACTTGCTCACCTTGTTTTAAAAGAGCTTCTGCTAAGTTTGAGCCAATAAAGCCGGCAGCACCTGTCACAATAGAAGTTGTCATAATGTCTAGATTGTTGATAAATTATAATTTGTTCCCATTAACATAGCAGGTTTGTGACTCACCGCAATGTTAATTAACTATGAAACATAAAAAAAAACAAAATTAAAGAGCAAATATAGTGAGATTTTTTAAAATACTATCAAGATAATAAAAGGTTGTAATTAAAAAATCAAGATAAAAAGAAAAATTTAAGTAGCTAGGCGCAATTAATCATAGAATAGAGGTAATAGGGAACAGAGAATCCTTGTTCACTCTCCTGTAACACCTCAATTCAGCCACTCCCCTCCTAATCTAAATGACTCTAAACTCTTCTAATCCTTTCCTAAATCTCTCTTATAATACTGCTTTAGAATCATTAGGGAATGACTATTATGACGTAGTAGAAGCAGCTAAATTTCCCCAGTCTCTGCTACGATTTCGCAATGATCAATTATTACCTCGTTTAGGCTTAATTCCTGAGCAAGTTAAAAATCAAGATTTTATAGATGTATTTGGTAAATTTAATCAGATTCGCCCTTTTTTAGCCTTACGTTATCATGGCTATCAATTTGGTGAATATAATCCCTTTTTAGGAGATGGCCGAGGCTTTTTATACGGTCAAGTTGAAGGAGTGGATGGTCAGTTATACGATTTTGGCACAAAAGGGTCGGGACGAACGCCCTATTCTCGTCATGCAGATGGTCGTTTGACTTTAAAAGGGGGAGTAAGAGAAGTGTTAGCAGGAGAAGCGCTACATTGTCTTGGCGTTAATACCTCTCGCTGTCTTAGCTTGATTGAAACGGGGGAATCTTTATGGCGTGGGGATGAACCCTCTCCCACTAGTTCCTCTGTTATGATCAGAATGAGCCGTTCTCATATTCGTTTTGGGACATTTGAGCGCTTACACTACATTAAACGCTCAGATTTAAGCAAAAAACTACTCGATCATGTCATTGACTATTATTACCCCGAAATAGCCCTCTCTGATAATGCTTATAGTGAATTTTATGCTCAATTAGTCAAGCGAGTAGCTACTTTAGCCGCTCAATGGATGGCGGCAGGATTTTGTCATGGTGTCTTAAATACTGATAATATGTCGATTACAGGGGAAAGTTTTTACTATGGACCTTATGCTTTTATTCCTACTTATCAACCTCAATTTGTGGCTGCTTACTTTGATTACAGTGGACGCTATAGTTATGGAAATCAGCCTCATATTTGTCGCCTCAATCTGGAAAAGTTACAAGTTCCTTTGGCAACGATTATTCCTAGTTCAGACTTAGAGGTGGGGTTAGCTTCTTTTGA
>JBFRWQ010000104.1:0-11794 GCA_051439665.1 Microcystaceae cyanobacterium
GTAGGGTACGTTCCTTGAAACCCGGCTCTCCTGAGAGTGTGGTGTAGAATGTATAAAAATATACAAAAAAACTGTGATGGGTTACGACGCAAATCATACATTTATAAGGTTTCCCGAAAAATCATCCCTGCGCCTAACCTATCCTACGAATTATAAGTTTTGCTTATCACCATAAGTTCAGGAGAGCCATATTTTGTTGGGTTTCCTTGCGTCAACCCAACCTACAATGTTAATGGCTCATAAAAACCATGTCCTGCGATCGCTTTTCCCTTAACCCTCTTTGTTTTGTATGCGTGCTGCTTCGCAGTGCCTTCGGCATCGCTTATTATTTATTGGGTTTCGGAGCATCAATCGGCACAAAATTAATTTCCACCTTATATCCAACAGCTTGGGCATATTCTTCGATAGTTGAGAGTTTGGGGGAAGAAGATGAATTAACATTCTCCAACCGAGAAATATTGCTATGTTTGTGTGTTGAGAATTTCTGCTAACTCTTCTTGAGTTAAACCTGCTTTTTTTCTTAGGTTAATAAGTTTCTTCCTAAGATCGTAAGCGACAGCAAGAGCTTCATACTCTTCTCTAACTTCACTATTCTCTAGAGCTTTTTCTTTAAAATTTGCTAATGTTGGACGGGTCACTTTTTTAGCTCCTTCATGCGTTTTTTTGCCAAATCTAATTCTTTCTTGGGTGTTTTTTGTGACTTTTTGATAAAGGAATGGAGAATAATAACTTCTCTGCCTTTGAGCGTACAGTAAAAAGAGCGACCGATACCTTCTTTACCTTTCGCCCTTATTTCAAAAAGTCCGCCACCCATTGAAGAAACATAGGGTTTACCAAGCATTGGACCAAACTCTTCAATCATCTCAGCGATGTGAAGAAAGTTAGCGAGGATACCTGGAGGAAAGTTCAATGTCTCTCGTTCTACTTTCTCGTTGTAGAAAGTAATTTGCCAAGTCATATCTACAGGTTATCATATTTGACAACTTTTAGCTAATGTCGTAAGGGCGATCGCCTGTAGCCTGTAGGGTGCGATCAGTAAAACCCTTACAACTCCGACATTGATTTGTATTGGGGAACGCACCACCCTTTATAAATTATGAATTATGAATTATAAATTATGAATGTTCAATTGTCAGAATGTTATGATTTTTGTGAGGAGTATCGCCTATTCCTTAACATCTTTTGTTTTGTATGCGATCGCTGTTGGTTGGGTTTTGGTGTTGTTAACTCAACCGACAAAATGTGGTATCGAATGGTGGCGATCGCTGATTACCGAATGAGGATAATATTCTGTCAATAAATATGGTTAATTATAGAAAGAAACGATAAAATCAAACTAGAATGCCAACCCAAGCACAACTCCTTAAATGTCTAATTCTCTGCCAAATTCTCTCTAATTATTATCAACCTATTCAATTAATACGGTTTGATGAGACAAGAAAAGAGATATTTATTATTGCAGGAGAATTAGGAACAATTGAAATTACCATTTTTGAACAAGGACAATGGAGATATGATGTCACCGAAGCCTAACTTTAAAGAAATGAGTCTTCATCAACTCAAAAAATATGTCTTATCCCACAGAGATGATCAAGAAGCATGGCAAGAATTTGCCCACCGAGAACGACCCAATGCTGTCTATTTTGACACAGATGTACCTTTAGTCAAACAAAAACAAAGACTACAAGAATTGATTGAAAGTGATCGCCTGTAGCCTGTAGGGTGTGTTCGGTAAAACTCTTACAACTCCGACATTGACTTGTATTTGGGAACGCACCACCCTTTATAAATTATGAATTATGAATTATAAATTATGAATGTTTAATTGTCTTAATGTTATTGTTTTTGTGAGGAGTATCGCTTTTCCCTTAACACTCTTTGTTTTGTATGCGATCGCTTACGCTTGGCGAGATTTTATTGATTTTGTTGAGATGTATTAGAATACTTTTGACGTAAATTTTCAATAAATTCAGGGTATTTTTCCATATCTTTCAATCAATTTAAAGGAGGATAAACCACTCGATCTTGTCTTTCGTTCACCTTATCTACATAAGCATAATTTGAGATAATTTGAGAATTTTGAGGAACACCTTGTACAAGTTATCGAATTAATTGGACTAGACTCGATAAATATTGAACATATAAATCAATCAATAAGGAAGTCTGATTATAAGGAATATTATGACGAAAATCTGAAAAGAAAAGTCGCTGAAATTTACAGCCAAGATATAAGTATATTCTCTTATGAGTACTAGCTCATTAGTTAATAGTTAATAGTTAACATTTCCTTATACAGCATCATCTATTTTTGTCTAGGTACTTATTTGGCCAACTTACTAAATCATCTATTATTTTCCAGAAAAATTACTAAATCATCTATCTTTTCCCAGAAAACCAGTTAAAATTTCTGTACTTTGTTCAGAACAGAATATTTTATTAAAAATCTAATCAATTTTAGGGCTAATAAATCTCATAAGTATTTTTTTTAAACTCACCATTCTTATTATATAGCAGAGAAAGAGAGCAATTTTATATTTTCTTAAGATTTAAGTGATTTATGAGTTATTTATAAGTAAATGGCTGCTTTACAGAGTTTTGACAATATAAGATAATATTTAATATAAATAAATAATCTATTAAGCCTAAAAATGAAAAATAAAACTGTTCCTATTCAAACGCTAAGAGAGTATCATCTGTCTGGTACAGGTGTCAGTGTGTTGGCTAATAGCCGTGAAGATGCTACGGGTAAGTTGTGTGATCTAGTCGTCTATCTTAAAACGACTAAGGCTAATATCAGTATTGATGGCTGGTTATTAGATGAGAAAGGTGAACCCGAATGGGATGAAGGTTTGAGAAAAACTGTGATCTAAATCTTAGGGGTTATAGTGCTACGCATAATTCAAAATTCAAAAGCAATCCCTGACGCTCGTTTTAGAGATCGTCACTGTCAAACAAGTTAATGCGTAGAACTATAACATTACGATTACAGAGATAGCAGTATGCCAGTCAACATTAGTTATAAAATAGCAATGATAGAAAATCTGAACGTCTATCTGTATTTTTATCTATTTAACTGATGATGAAATCTTATCCCTTAAGTCAGGGCGATCGCATACCAGCCTTGGGTCTCGGAACATGGAAATCAGCGCCTGATCAAGTCTATCAAGCGGTGAAAGAAGCGCTTACCTTGGGCTATCAGCATATTGATTGTGCAGCTATCTATCGTAATGAAGCAGAAATTGGTCGAGCTTTCACAGAAACTTTAGCAACTGGACAGATAAAACGAGAAGATCTTTGGATTACGTCTAAACTGTGGAACAATGCCCATAAACAGGATCAAGTGATTCCTGCTTTAAAACAAACCCTCAGTGATTTAAACCTTGACTATCTAGATTTATACCTCATTCATTGGCCAGTGGCTTTAAAAGAAACCGTACTGTTACCTGATACTGGCGCAGATTTTTACAGTCTTGAAGAAGTTCCCCTTCTAGAAACTTGGTTAGGAATGGAAGAAGCCAAAAAAGAAGGATTATGTCGTCATATTGGAGTCAGTAATTTTAGTCAAACCAAACTAGATCAATTACTAAAAAATGCAGCAGACAAGCCCGAAGTCAACCAAGTAGAATGTCATCCCTATTTCTCTCAAACGGATCTGTTAAATTACTGTCAATCTAATAATGTTCTCTTAACGGCTTACTCTCCGTTAGGATCAGGCGATCGCCCCGACGCATTTAAAAAAGAGGATGAACCTGTCTTATTAAACCATCCCCTACTCAAAGAAATAGGAGAAAAATACCAAGCCTCTCCTGCTCAAATACTCTTAGCATGGGCAATCGGTCGAGAAACGGTTGTTATTCCTAAATCCGTTAATCCTACCCGTTTAAAAGAGAATTTAGCAGCAGCAGAGATTACTTTATCCTCAGAAGATCTCAGTAAGATCACCCAACTAGATCGCCATTATCGTTATGTAGATGGTGAATTTTGGACAAGGGATGGATCGCCCTATACCTTATCTAATTTATGGGATGAATAATTTGCATTCCTGTCAACAATATTTAATTTTCTTCAGGATGAATCTAATGGGTTCATCTTTTTTTGTCTAAAAGGTTCAAGATGAACAAAGACAGATCAAGAAATAAGACTATTAATAAAAGCAAAAATATTAAGAAATTATTAAAAGGATTTTTTTGAACAGTTTGCCATTTTCCCCTCTACTAGGATAGTGAAAATCTCCATTGGTTTTCTGCGATCCCTGATAGCTGATATTCCAATCTTACATACTCTTAATGTTATTTTAGAAAATTTGGAGTAAAAATCAAGCCCGTCTTTCCTGTTTATTGTCGCTTTCTGTTTTGTTTGTTAAATAGAGTGTTATGGCTTATACGATTTCTGATAGTTGTTTTAGTTGCGGGACTTGTAAGCCCCGCTGTCCAAAGGGTGCAATTCATAGTGAAGATGGTTCATTTTGGATCGAACAAGGTCTCTGTAATAATTGTAAGGATATTGCCCCAGAACCAATCTGTATTGTGCAATGTCCTGTAAGTAGTCCTATGCCTGTTAAGGCGAAAAAAGGACGTTATAAAAGGGTAAAACGTTCTGAAGCGAGTTTAGATCTGTTTTCTAATGGTAAAAATAGTCCCTTTGCTTCCTCGATGGTGGTTTGGGAAGCTTGTAAGCTTTTAAGTGGTGCGCCTACCTTACCTTGGCAGGTTCACGAAGATAATAGTTTGTTGTATCATCGCCAAGTTAAACAGGGGCGAGGTCACTTAAATTTTCGTGTTGTAGATAAATTAAGTCTTGAGTTAGATAACCCCCAAGAGGGTAACTTTTTATCAACCCCTGAAGCATTAGAAGATCTTGATTTACGGTCGGCTTGTTTACACTTAATCTATGCAGCTTATGCAACGACGTTAGAAAATCCTTGGGAAGAATCCTTTGTGATTAATGATCAACAAATTGAGACTTATTTAGGCTTAGATAAACGGAAGGATCTCAGTAAAGCAACTAAATTAACCTTAATCAAAAACCTGGTGCAAACTCCCTGCCAAGTGATGGTAGGAATTAATTGGCCAAAACAAGGCAAAATCCCCAGTATCTTACTCGAAGAAAGTCCTCTTTGGCATTTAGTCTATACCCGTCATCATTTCCAAGAAGATGAAAATGGCTGTAAACATTTAATTGGCCTAACCTTCAGAATTAAGGCGGGCGCATGGGCTAAATATTTCCTAAACCGAGCCGGTTATCGTCAACGAACTGCCTTTTATCAATACGGAGCGCTACCGAAGTTTATTCCTACTACGGTAATGAGTATGTGGCAGCAGCATCAAGGAGCAGTCAGAATGTTACTCTGGTTGCTGTTTAAAGCGAAAATTGGCCGCAAACAATGTATTACTACTTCTACTCTCCTGCAAGTCGCCTATGGACAGGATAAGATTGATGAGGCAACCCTTGACAGAGATTATCGTAAGCGCTTGGTTCGTAAATTTGAGGGAGATTTAGAAGTCCTTAATCATTATGGAATCAAAGCCATATTTGATCCTGTTACTTACCCTGAAGAAATACAACCACTATGGGCAAAATTAGAAGCCTTACCCGATGACGCAGAAGAAGCGCTTGAATTTTGGCTAAAAGATGGTAGTGGCTCTCGAAGTCTCACAGATGCAGCGCCACGGGGTAAATGGACACAGTTGTTAAAAGCCCGTATTCTTGAGTTCCAATTTCCCCCCGACTGGGAAGAACAATTAGTTAAATATGAACAGAAAAAACAGCAAAAAATCAACAAAAAACGCAAAGTTAAACCTAATTTACCCAGTCTTTCTGGTGAAGTCATCCTTTCTGCCCGTAAACAGCAAGGAATGAGTCAACGGGAATTAGCCCAAAAGTTAGGCAAGAGTCAGAGTTGGATACGGGATCTCGAACGGGGACGATTTGCCGCTAAATGTGAAGATCAAAAGCGCTTGCGGCAAGTCTTAGCTATTCAGCAAGACTAAAAGAGAATTTTGTCCGTTTTACAAAATTTCTTCCCGTTCTCGAATCCGTTTTAAGGGCAATGGTGGACTTTCCGAAGCAGGTAAGGCCACCACTTCTTTTTCTTTCTCTTTCTCTGTTTTGGGCATTAACATAGGTAAGACTTCTGGTTGATCCAGCCAGCAACTGGCAACAGGTAAGGTATGTTCTAAATCTTCTAAGAGACGAGGAATCACCATAACCGCATGAAGTTCGCCAATTCTCTCCGCTTCCTGCATTCCCACTTCAATGGCCACCGCAACATTGGCAACCGATCCCCTAATAATGGCTGTACATAGACCATCCCCAATGGTTTCATAAGAAGCCAACTGTACATCAGCAGATTTTAACATAGCATCGGATGCCCCTACCATTGCAGGAAACCCTCTTGTTTCTAACAACCCAATCGAACTATTACTGAGACGACTATACCCTCGTTGCTGTTGAGCGATTTCTACTAAATGACTGCCAATGGGGAAAACTGCTTCTAAATTAGGCATAGGACGAGGAATCACCAGTTTAGAAACCAATTGTCCAAATTGTTCGGCGGTTCTTGCCCCTTCTGCTACTGCTAACCGTACATTGGCGACTTTTCCCCTGACAATTGCCGTACAATGACCACTACCAATCTTTTCATAACCGACCATTGTGACATCGGCAGATTTGAGCATCATATCGGCTGTCCCTACAATAGCAGGAAAACTCTTGGTAGAAACAAGACCCAGGGCGCTATCACTATGGTGTTGGGTTTTAGGGATGCGCTGAGTGTTGGTAACGGGGGTTTGGCGAAGATCAAGTTGGGACATGAGGTAGATCGTTACCTTAAGGTAGGTAGGGATAACGGAGTCATAGCAACTGAATAGGATTTTTAACCCATTAACAGCGCTTCATGGCACTGAAAAAATTGCTATATTCTAATTATAAAGGATAAATTAGGAATAATAAAGGTTAGATTTTCTTGGAGAGATAATTAGATTTTATTATTGATCAAGTTTTAACTTTTAATCGGGATACTCATGACTCAAACTCAATGGCATTTAAAGCCTCAATTTAATTTACCGAATCATTTTCAGGAAACAGTCTATCAAATAGCCTTACAAGTGACTAAAAATCAAGGGAAAGACTTACCGAATGATGGCAGTTATTTAGCGCAGTTATTGTGGCAAAGAGGAATCAAAAATGATACTGAGGTTGCCCCTTTTTTGAATGCTGATATTTATCAACCAACCCCTGTGTCAGAGTTTGGACAAGAAATAAAAAGAGCGACTAAACGATTAATCAAGGCTTATCAAAATAAAGATAAAGTGACAATTTGGGGTGACTTTGATGCAGATGGGGTAACTTCTACCAGTGTTTTATGGGAAGGATTAGGTCAATTTTTTACCCCTTATTTACAACTCGATTATTATATCCCTAATCGCTTTACTGAATCCCACGGCTTAAATAATAAGGGACTTGAGCAGTTGGCTAAATCAGGAACGCAATTAATTGTTACTTGCGATACGGGAAGCACCAATTTAGAAGAGATTGATTATGCTAATTCTTTAGGGATTGATCTGATTATTACAGATCATCATACCTTACCCGAAGATCGCCCCCCTGTTGTCTCTATTATTAACCCTCGCTATTTTGCTGATCATCATCCTTTATATCATTTATCTGGGGTAGCTGTGGCTTATAAATTAGTAGAAGGATTATATGATAAATTACCGACCATTCCTGAGCAACCAATAGAAACTTTATTAGATTTAGTCGCTATTGGTTTAATTGCTGATTTAGTTGCCTTACAAGGGGACTGTCGTTATTTAGCCCAAAAAGGACTAGAACAACTCAAAAAACAAACCCAAAATCCGACTCGTATCGGAGTTGGTGAACTCTTAAAATTATGCCATAAAAGTGGGGATAGAGTGACAGATATTTCTTTTGGAATTGGTCCACGAATTAATGCAGTTAGTCGTATTCATGGAGATGCAAGTTTTGGCGTAGAATTATTAACTAGCAAAGATTCCAAAAGATGTGAAACCTTAGCGCTAGAAACAGAATTAGCCAATAGTCGGCGTAAAGGATTACAAAAAAAGGTGACAGAAGATGTTAAAAGAAAGTTAGGTGAATTAGATTTATCAACGACATTTGTTATTGTTTTAGTTAATGAGCAATGGCAAAGTGGGGTTTTAGGATTAGTAGCAGGACAAATTGCGCAAGAATATGGACGACCGACGATCTTATTAACCACATCAGACTTAGAAACCAAAGATAATAATACTGTTAAATATGCCAGAGGATCTGCTCGTTCAGTTAATCAAATTGATCTCTATGAATTAGTATTTTCTCAGTCCCATTTACTCCATCGCTTTGGAGGACATCCTTTTGCAGCAGGATTAAGCTTACCGATTGAAAATTTACCCCTTTTTCAAGAAGGAATTAATCAGCAACTCCGTATTAAATTAGGACAATTAGATCAATTACAAGTTACCATAGAAGCAGATCTAAAAGTTACGGTAGCAGAATTAGGATACTCTCTTTTTAGAGAACTTAACCTATTAGAACCCTGTGGCATGGGAAATCCAGTTCCTAAATTATTAATTGAGAATTGTTGGTTTACTGATGTTTTTAATAAAAATATTGAAGATTTTAAGAGCAAGAAAATACAATATTTAAGAACTAGCTTTTTACTCTGGGATCAAACAGTTAAAGAAGGTTTTCCAGGAGTCTGGTGGGGACATTCTAGAGATGAATTACCTGTCAATCAAACCTGTGACGTAATTGTTGAATTAGACTTTAATACTTATAAAAAAGCTCGTTATGAAGTGCGAATTATCGACGTGCGTTCCCATCAAGTCAATTCAGCTTCCTCTCCTGCTGCTACGGTAGATGTCATTGACTATCGTAATCAAGAGATAACTGACATTGATGATCAATCTTTATATTATCTGGAAGATTGTCCAATTGATTGGTATGAACTGCGAAAAGCCTATCAACAGGCTATGCTGAGTGAGCAATCTTTAGCGCTAGTCTATCAACCTTTTAACTTATCTACTCAAGAAATCTGGCAAAAATTAATTGGTATCGCTAAATATCTTAGTCGAACTGAAACACCCATTTTATTAGATACATTAAAACAAGAATTAGGACTGAGTGATCAAACTTTGAAAATTGCTTTAGATTGTTTAAGCGCTTTAGGGTTTAACTTAGAAATTAAACAGTCTTCTCTTTCGGTTAACTATACCAAAAAACTTAAACCTACTATTCATCAACTGCGAAAACAATTACAAGAAAGATTAGCAGAAGAACAATTTCAAAGAAACTATTTCTATTCTTTATCTTTAGCAGAAATTCGCTCTATGTTATAGTAGAATAAGCATCTAGTAGGATGGGCTTCGCCCATTAAATAATCCAATTAACGCACTAGATTGTGACAGGCGAGATGACTATGTTTATAAACTTAATGATTATGAAAAATTAGGAATTTTTGAGTATTGGATCATTGATTATTTAGGATTAGGCGGAAAACGTTATATTGGGGATCCCAAACAACCTACTATTACTATCTGTAACCTAGTTGACGGTGAATATCAATTACAATGTTTGAGAAGCGGCGATCGCATAAGATCACAAGTCTTTCCCGAATTAAATTTAGCAGTTCGTAGTAGTGCTATGTCAAACTAATTTTGATGGTTAAATCTTCCCCCTCTCCCCACACTCCCCACACTCCCCTCTCCACATTCCCTATATCTTTGCTCCATTTTAGCGTAGGATTAAGATAAACCGAAAGCTTCAGCAAAAACTATGGTTAAGGCTCAAACTTGGATCTACCCGAATGGTAACGTAACCGTTTCATCCCCAGAAAGTTGTATCTTAGCAGCCATTGATATTGGGACAAATTCCATTCACATGGTAGTGGTTCATATTGATACAACCTTACCCGCTTTTAGCATTATCGCCAAAGAAAAAGATACAGTCCGCTTAGGAGACAGAGATAAAAAGACAGGGAAATTAACCCCTGAAGCGATCGCACGCTCACTGGCCGCCCTACAACGTTGCAAAGATTTAGCAGAAAGCCTCAAAGCTGACCATATTGTTGCAGTTGCTACCAGCGCTACTAGAGAAGCGAGTAATGGCATAGATTTTCTCAAACGCATTGCGACAGAAGTGGGAATTCAGGTCGATCTAATATCAGGACAAGAAGAAGCCCGTCGTATTTATTTAGGGGTATTGTCAGGGATGGATTTTCACCATAAACCTCACGCTATCATTGATATTGGCGGAGGATCAACGGAAATCATTCTTGCTGATAGCCAGAAACCTCGTTTTCTCAGTAGTACAAAGGTTGGTGCAGTTCGTCTGACTAGGGAATTTATGACAACTGATCCCATTACAGAAGAAGAATATAATTGTTTGCGTGCTTTTATACGAGGAATGTTAGAACGTCCTATTGAACAGTTAAAAATGAAATTACAGCCCGAAGAAATACCCCGTTTAGTGGGAACATCTGGCACAATAGAAACCTTAATTACCATTCACGCACTGCAAGAAATAGGAGAAGTTCCTAACCCATTACAAGGGTATCAAATGAGTCGTAAAAACCTCAAAGAAATTGTCAAAAAGCTGGCACATTCCTCCTATGAAGAGCGCTTAAACATAGCAGGATTGTTAGAAAAGCGAGCAGACATCATCTTAGCAGGGGCAATGATTCTCTTAGAAGCAATGAATATGTTAGAAATAGACACACTGATACTGTGTGAAAGAGCCTTACGAGAGGGGGTTATTGTTGATTGGATGTTAAGTCGTGGACTCATTGACAATCGACTCCAATATCAAGGAGAAATTCGTCATCGCAGCATTATCAAGATTGCCCGCAAATATAAAGTAGAATTAGCCTATGAAGAAAGAATTGCTGAGTTTGCCCTCAGTTTATTTGATCAAACCCATAATATTTTACATCGATGGGGAGCAGAAGAAAGAGAATTATTATGGGGCGCTAGTATTTTACATAATTGTGGTTTATTTATCAGTCACTCTTCCCATCATAAACATTCTTATTATCTAATTCGCAATGCTGAGTTATTGGGCTACAGTGAAATGGAGTTAGAAGTCTTAGCCAATATTGCTCGTTATCACCGTAAAAGTAAGCCTAAAAAGAAACATGAGGCTTATAGTAAATTACCTGAACAACAGCGCCGTATGGTACGAGAATTAAGCGCTATTCTCAGAATTGCTGTCGCTTTGGATCGTCGTCAAATTGGGGCAATTTCTTCAGTCGAATGTAAATTTGACCCAGAATATCGACAGTTACATCTTCATTTAATACCCTCCAACCCCAAGGATGATTGTGCATTGGAGTTATGGAGTTTAGATTATAAAAAAGGTATCTTAGAAGAAGAATTTGAGGTTAAATTAGTAACCACCTTAGAATCAGCAACAGCAATGGCAGTCTTTCAGTGAGCAGTAACCAAACCGTAGGGTGGGCAAACCTTGAGAAACCTTTGAAACTAATAATTAATTTATATTCTTTGCCCACCACACCAGTCAGGAAAGCTTTCAACCTCCCGTTTTTCTTTGGGTAACGGCCTTTTCCCTGAGAACAAACAAGAAAAGTTCTATTCAAAAGCAATCCATTCTTGCAGATGATCCCAACCTAACCCTTGTCTGAGAATGGCAGGGGGAGCGCTACTCATATCTAAAATGGTTGAGACTTTAAACCCTGGATCTTCATCGCTATCAACGATAACATCAACTAATTTATCTAGGGCATCAAATAACTGGAACTTCTCTAGGCCAATTGTCGAAG
>JBFRWQ010000105.1:0-2894 GCA_051439665.1 Microcystaceae cyanobacterium
ACTCCTGCTTCACTTAATGCGATCGCTTGGTCTAAAATACGATTGGCCGCTGCTTCTGTTTTCCCTTGCTGACTATATCCTAACTGATGAACCGATTGAGGGGTTAATCCCACATGACCCATAACAGGGATCCCAATAGCTGTTAATTCAGCAATGGTTTCCACCATTTTCGGATGTCCCCCTTCTAATTTAACCGCTTGTATGCCTGTTTCCTTTAAGATACGTCCTGCTGAACGAATTGCTTGAGGAATACTCTCTTGGTAGCTTAAAAACGGTAAATCACAGACAATTAAGGCATTTTTGACCCCTCGACGCACCGCCATTCCGTGGTGAATCATTTGGTCAAGGGTAAGAGGTAAAGTCGTTGGATGACCTAATGCTACCATTGCTAAGGAATCCCCCACTAAGATAATATCAACCCCTGCTTGATCCAAGATACGAGCGATCGCTGTATCCCAAGCCGTTAAGCTGACAATCGGACGCTGTTCCTGTTTCCAACGAATCAGTTGTTGGGTTGTGATAGCCATTAATATAAATTATGAATTATAAATTATGAATTATAAATTATAAATTATGAATGATGAATGATGAATGATTGAGAAACGGTAGCACAGGCATCTTGCCTGTCATAAGCTTCTAGCTTGTTCTACAATTTTTACAATTCATGTAGAGTGGGCGATTAGGATTAATTTTGAGATGATCCAGTTAGCTTTAGGACTTGCCCACCCACAATGAAGCTTATTTACTAACATAAACCGTGGGGTTCAGCGTTTTGGCAGTAATTAACAAAAGCTTCAAAATTAGATTGTGAATCAGCATCAACAATACGACACCCCACCGTATCATAATTATCATTACGATCTTGTCGCCATTGTACCTCTACCGATACAGTCACATCAGCTAAAGAGGGATTATCTACCCGTTTTAGGGTGACAGGAAAGGGGGAATCAGCAGTCCAAGTTTTCGGGAGACTTAAACAAATTCCTTGACCTGTTATATCAAGGGAAACGCCAAGAAATTCACCTTGTTGGTCAAATACCTGACAAAAAGAGATAATTCGTGCCTCTGAGCGTCTTTCCTGCTGCTGATTGCCTTCACCTGCTCGGAACGCATCAGAGTCGGCCAGATAAGTTTCTGTGATTGATTTAGTCATAGCTACTGGTTTTTGAGTTGAGCGAAAGATGAGTCTGGAGTGAGAAGCAGGCATCCCAAAGGATAGCTACTCACTATTATTCCCACATTAAATTAACAAAACGTCAATCACTCAAATTTCCCTTGAATTTTAATAAACTTCCCCTAAACTTTGCTAAAGTAAGAAAGCTATTGTAAAAAAGGCATCAATCCTGATTCTGTTAAGGTAGAAATCCATCCATGACTTTAGAATCCACTGCTGATCTCGCCATTAAACAGAATTTAGAACAATTCTTAGTGGTACTTTCTGTTTCCTTAAGTGTAGCGACTTTATCCCGAATTTTTTCTTGGTTTCGAGATATTCCCTATACCCTATTATTAGTTATTGTGGGCTTAGGTTTGGCATTTGTTGATATTCGTCTTGTCAATCTCTCTCCTGAATTAATTTTAGAAATTTTTCTTCCCCCTTTACTCTTTGAAGCTGCATGGAATATTCGCTGGCGTTCTTTAAAGGAGCGCTTATTACCCGTTATTTTGTTTGCAGTGATAGGGGTGATTATTTCTATTGTGGGTGTCGCTTTATCCCTCAATTTTTTCACTAATTTATCTTTACCCATTGCGCTTTTAGTGGGGGCAAGTTTAGCAGCGACTGATCCCGTTTCTGTGGTGGCTTTATTTCGGGAATTAGGGGCGAGTAAGGACTTAACCATTTTAATGGAAGGGGAAAGTTTATTTAATGATGGGGTTGCAGTTGTCGCCTTTATCCTCTTGGTGGGAATTCCATTAGGTACAGATGTCTTTTCTGTTCCTGAAACTATTACACGCTTTGGGACATTTGCCGGAATTGGGATTGGCATTGGTTGTTTGGTGGGATACGGAATTTCTTATTTAACTCAACGGTTTGATTTACCTCTTGTTGAACAATCTTTGACTCTTGTTTCTGCTTATGGTACTTATTTAATTACGGAAGAATTGGGAGGCTCTGGAGTAATTGGCGTAGTCACCACTGGATTGATTTTAGGCAATTTAGGGTCACGAATTGGGATGAATCCTCGGACTCGCCTACTGGTGTCAGAGTTTTGGGAGTTTCTAGCATTTTTTGTCAATTCAATTGTATTTTTATTAATTGGAGATCAAATCAAATTTTCTAGTCTAACTGATAACTTAACTTTGATTTTTGTCGCAATTCTGGCTGTTTTAGTCACTCGCTTAATTGGTATTTTTGGACTTAGTGCTGTTAGTAATGCAGCCAGTCAAGAACAGATTAATTTACGAGAGCAAACTGTCTTATGGTGGGGCGGGTTAAGGGGATCTGTTTCTATTGCATTGGCTTTAAGTGTGCCTGAAGTTTTGGTCGGTCGTCAAGAAATTATTGATACTGTGTTTGGGGTGGTTTTATTTACCCTCTTGATTCAAGGATTAACCACAAAATGGTTTTTAGAAAAACTGAATTTGATTGGGGATCAACCCCTACGTCAAACCTATTCAGAATTATTAGCCCGTCGGGTAGCGCTTAAACGAGTCACAACTTATTTACAACAATTGGATGACGCACCAGAAATGGATTCTGAATTCTATCGCTATGAACAAGAATTAGTTAGAGGACAAGTAACCAGTATTGAGGAAGAAATTACAGCAATGCAGCAAAAATATCCTCAACTGCGATCGCTCGATATGGAACAGTTACGAGAAACTCTCTTAGATATTGAAGCAGATACTTATGCAGAATTTATTCGTGCAGGACGATTAAATAGTAACTTGTC
>JBFRWQ010000106.1:0-4426 GCA_051439665.1 Microcystaceae cyanobacterium
ACCTTAATGAGAAATATTAAAGATGATATTTTAAATGCAGCGATCGAAGAACAATACAAAAGATAAGAGAAGGTGAGGGAGGCAAAAAGACAATATAATGGTGGTAATTATGGGGAGAACTTCAAACTTCTGACTTTCCCATATCTTATAATGATTAAGATTCCCTTGAAATAACTGTCAAAAAAATGATCAAAACTTCAGCATTCCAGCAGGCCATTGAAACTATTGAAGCTTTATCTCCTGAAGAACAAGCAATGTTACTTGAAATTGTGCAAAATCGCCTACGAGAACAAAAACGACAAGAGTTGTTAGATAATATAGCTCAATCAGAACAAGATTATGCAGAAGGAAATGTTGACCGAGGGTCAGTTAGTGATTTAATGAAGATTTTGGAGTAATGCGAGAATTAGTTTGGACTGCTAACTTTTAAATCAGTAATTATTGAGAATGTATTGAATAATGGAGTAAAGATTTAACCTTTACCCTGACCCCCCAAGCTATAATTAAGTGATATTTGGTGTGATTCTAAAGTAGAACAAAATGGTCAATTCCCCAAAGTTCCTAATCAATGTCATTAGTGCGATCGCCTGCAGTCTTTCCCTAACCCTTACATTGGATGGACTCACTCGACCTAGTTACAGTCAAACCCCTGACACAGAAACAGCCAACACTAGGGTGATTCCTCCTAGTCTAGCCTTTGATATGCACCCAGTACACAGGATCAATGGTTATCGCTTTTCTGTTAAATCTCTGGCTTTTAGCCCCAATGGAGAGGTTCTGGTTAGTGGGGGTAGTAATAATGAACCGTTTTTACGGTTTTGGTCGGTGGCTAGGGGAAAGAAATTAGGGGCAGTGCGGGCTCAAAGATCAGGTGTATTAGCTCTAGCGGTGACTCCTGATGCTAGATTTGTTCTTACCAGTGGGGAAGATGACGATATTCACTTTTGGGATCCTTACACTCGTGAAAATCAGGGCGTTTTCCTTGATCATAATGGTAATATCCTTGGTTTAGTTGTCACACCTGATAGTCGAATTGCCGTCAGTGGTGGGTTAGATGGAATTCGAGTGTGGAACATTCAACCCTCTCGCCTTCTATACACATTAGTAGGTTTTGGTACTCCTTCCTATGCCCTTGCTGTTCATCCTAATGGCTATGTAATCGCTAGTGGAGACAATAACGGTGAAGTAAGCCTTTGGAATATTCGAGAAGGAACGCTAATTTCCCAATTTAATCCTCATCAGGGGACTATTACAGGTCTTGTGATTACTCAAGATGGTCGTCAACTGATTACAGCCAGCGCTGATCGTACTGTCAAAGTTTGGGATTTAGCGACGGGAGAATTGTTACATACTTTTGAAGGGCATAATAATGCGATTCGAGCGATCGCACTTAGCCCTAATAATCAATTTTTAGCCACCTCCAGTAATGATGGTATTCGGGTTTGGGACTTTCCTAATCGACGACTTTTTCGATATGTTATGGATCAAGATGACTGGGTGGAGTCCTTAGCGTTTAGTCCTGACAGTCGCTTTTTAGCCAGTGGTGGCAATGATGGTGTTATTGTAATTTGGAGAATGCGAACCCTGTCAAATCAACCAACTCCGTTTCAGCCATCAGAAACTTTGATTGAAGAAAGTGATGTTCAAGACAATATCCTTGAAGAGGAGGACATTATCCAAGAAAATATCCTTGAAGAAGAGGACATTATCCAAGAAAATTAAATGGGACATAAACCAAGTTATTATCTTCATAATGGGTTTCGGATGCCGATGGGATTTCCTCCTGATGGGTTTGAGTCAGGCTTAACCTATCAAGCCCAAAAGGGTGATGTTTTTCTGGTAACCTATCCTAAATGCGGCACAACTTGGACTCAGTATATTGTTTGGTTATTGCTGCATCAAGGTCAACCCCTATTACCTAATCAACGGCTGGATCAAGTTTTTCCCCATCTCGAAGAAGTGGGAAAAGAGGTTGTTCAGCAATTACCTATCCCTCGCTTAATTAAAACCCATTTACCTTATAAATTAACCCCCTATCATCCTCAAGCAAAGTATCTTTATATTGTGCGCAATCCTTTTGATTGTGTAGTTTCCTTTTACCACCATACAAGAGGATTTATTGAACATTATAATTTTGCTGATGGCACATTTGATCAGTTTTTTGAGTGCTTTATCAAAGGAGAAGTGGATTTTGGGGACTATTTTGATCATCTCTTAGGATGGTATCCTCAAAGCGCTCAAGATAATTGTATATGTTTAACCTATGAATCGATGCAGCAAGATATTAAACAGGCTATTTTAAAGATCGCTCATTTTTTAGGGGGAAGATTTTTAGAAAATGCTAATCAAGCGCTTATTTTAGAGGAAGTCATTAAACAGAGTCACTTTTCCCAGATGAAAAAAGATCAACAACGATGGAGTAGTCAAAGACCTGAAAAAATGCCTCCTTTTATTCGTAAAGGCCAAGTGGGAGATGGGGATAATTATTTATCTGATGAGCAAAAAGAGCGCTTGAAGCAACGATTTTTAGATAAAACAAAAGGAACCGATATTATTCAGTTATGGCCAAACCTTTTTAATTATGAATTATGAATTATGAATCATGAATTATGAAATAGTTAATATAGCAGAGAACGTGATCTAATCCTATAGTCCTATCTTGCATTGCTTAGACACTCCCCTTGAAATTGATTTCAAGGCTAATATTGAGCGTTCAATGAATTGAACTAAATTATGCTAGAGTCATGCCATGCTAGTTATCCTTAGTTCTAATACAGATTAGACCAAATTAGACTTTATAAAACCCAGTTTTTTTAGCCTGAAACCCTTAATGGTATAACAATTAAATTATCTTGGGGAATTGGTTGCTTATCTTCTCTTAAACTTTCTAGATATAGCTCAATTACTTCTGTAATATTGTCAATTGCTTCCTCAAAGGTATCTCCTTGAGAATGACACCCTTTTAAAGTAGGACAAAAAGCATGATAACCCCCTTCTGCTTCTTGTTCCAGAAGAACTGTATAGTTATAAATTTGTTTTGTGTTAGTCATCAAGTAAGGAGAGTTAGAAAGAGAAAGGCCATTGAATAGTCATTAACCAAGGATGAAGCCACCAAAACAACAGCACAAATGCCACAATACCAGCATAGGCAGGTTTAATAAATTCCATTAAATTTAACGTTTGACGACCTTCTAAGATAGCGACAAAGGGAATCACAGAAGTTCTTTCTTTCGCTTTTAAGAATGTATCTCCATAGCGCTTTTCTAATCTGCGATCGCCATGCCAAACCGCAAACAAATGATGACCAATTAACCCCAATGAAGTCACTATCATAAAGGTACTTCCTACCCAGAGGGTATGGGCAAGACACCAGATAACTTGTCCCACCATTTGGGGATGACGGGAAATGCGAATAATTCCCGTTTCATATAGATGAACTTGTGGTTTCGCAATAGCAGCAACTTCTAAAAGATTGAAGGTAGAAGGATAGAGAAAAATAAAAGAAATAAAAGATAAAACCCAGACAAAAATTCTGATTCCTTCAATATTTCTGACATCCCAAAGAATCAAACCATCGTAGCGATGGGGGATAAAATAGACGATCAGTAAGACAGCGAGGGGTAAACTAACTAAGGCAAATAATACCCGATACAATCTAGCACCAATCTTTTGTTCTGCCCAAGCTCTTAAAGCTGCACCACCACTATGAATGATAGCAAAAAAGAGCAGTAAAAATAACATAATCCCGTGGCTAGGGGTTAACCATTGTAAATTCATCATTAGCTATTTTAGGAGAGTTCAGTCAGGGTAAGTTGTGACATAAGATTTAAAAAATAAAACCCATTTCTAGATTATTTGTCAACAGTAGCACAGGCATCTTGCCTGTAACAAGCTAGAAGTTTGTTCTACAATTATCAACTTAACGTTCCTTTAATTGTACAGTACGATTTAACAGATTCATGCTTAAAGCAATTATCAAATTAAAAGTTAAATAAACCGCCATCACAACGATCAACATTTGTACCGCTTGCCCAGTTTTATTAGCAATCGTTGAAGAAATAGCGTAAATATCATTATACCCGATCGCAGTCGCTAAACTAGAATTCTTAGCTAAGTTTAAAAATTCACTGGTTAAGGGAGGAATCATTACCCGTAGTGCTTGAGGAAAAATTACCAATTGCATGACTAATTGAGGGGATAATCCTAATGCTTTAGCTGCTTCCCATTGGCCTTTAGACACTGATTGAATACCCGCACGAACCACTTCTGCAATAAAGGCCGCAGTATAAACCGTTAACCCAATTAATAGGGTAGCAAATTCAGGGGATAAATCTAAGCCTCCTTCAATTTTGACTGCTTCTACATTATAGGAGGGAAACTGCCAATCCAGTCCTAAAAATAGGGTGAGAATAGCAGCGATCGCTAT
>JBFRWQ010000107.1:0-9078 GCA_051439665.1 Microcystaceae cyanobacterium
TACTGAGTTATATAACTGGTTTGATTGCTCACAACACCAGAACAGATAACTGTGAACTTCATCATCAATATTTCCGGTTAACAGGATTTTTTGTGTTTGATAATTCATGGTATCATTATAACACGATAATTCTGGCTATACCCTGAGTAGAACTGAGGGTTAAAACCCTCTACCGCTCGACTAAAGCCTTCAAAGGACGTGGCTATCTCTCGCTCGTTATTTTAGGTATCTGAACTTCTGTTACAAGAGTGACCATCCCAAGCAGATTTGGGGAATACTAAGTTCTGGTTCTCTATACAACACAGCGCCATGCAAAAACAATCTTTACTCGCTACCATCGGTTTACTGGGATGTCTCAGTTTCTCTTCATTACAAGCGCTCTCTCAAAATGCTGACTCTATCAATCCTGAATGGCAAGAGTTCAACATACTCCCTAATCAAATTACTATTAAAATGCCCATTCCGCCCCAGAAGCGCATCAAAACTGTCTCTCAAGGGGATAACTCCCATCAATATACCAGTCATGCAGCATTACATAATGATACTAGCTATTCTGTAGCCTACGGAACATTTCCTATGTACGAAGCGATTCTAGCTTCGGGACAATCTTTTACACCTTCAGTTAAATTACAACTTCTCTCTGAGATATTAGAAGTAGTTGTTGATGATTATTTTATTGATGGTGAGATACTGACGCAAAAACCAGTCACCAAACAAGAAGCCACTTGTCTAGAATCGACGATGATGGGACAACCGAGCGCTCGTCTTAAACAAGAATCAGAAGCAGAAGGCTTTCCCTTACAAGATCAAACTGTTTACCTAAAAGATATTATTTGTCTTGATAGTCAATCTTTCATAGAAGCAACTGTTATGTCCCATTCACTTGAAGAAATGAAAAGAAGTAGTGGCTATTTTATCGATTCTCTGAGCTTAAAGTGAGATATTAGTTAATAGTTAATAGTTGATAGTGTATAGTTGAAAACTTAACTATTGACTTTAGAGAATGGTGTTATACCAAATCCGGTTAACAAAACCCAGTTATCACTCTCTGAGCAAGAATCTCCCCTCTCTCCCCACACTCCCCCCACTTCCCCATCTCTACCAAAACTAGGTGTTATAAGTCGGATTTGGTATTAGATATAGTTGCTGTGGTGGGCAAAGCACATAAATTTCTCGCTAGTTTCAAAGGCTTCTCAGGCTTTGCCTATCATGATATTTGCAATAAAAAGTAATTTTCGTTCTTAATTTATAATTTATAATTCATAATTCATAATTCTTTACCACTAACTGGTAAAATATAACAAGAATATGACAAAAACGAAAGACCTATGTTAGCAAGGGTTTGGAGCGCCTCTCTTATTGGTGTTAATGGCTTACAAGTGGGCGTAGAAGTTGATGTATCCGGTGGCCTTCCTAAAATCACCGTAGTGGGACTTCCTGATACTGCGATTCAAGAATCAAGAGAACGGGTAAAAGCAGCGCTGAAAAACACAGGATTTGCCTTTCCTGTGCGGCAAATTGTCGTTAATCTCACCCCCGCCGATATTCGCAAAGAGGGGCCGATTTTTGATCTTCCCATTAGTATTGGTATTTTAGCGGCCTCAGAACAAGTTGATCCCCATTTATTAGGAGATTATCTCTTTCTAGGGGAATTATCCCTTGATGGAAGCTTACGACCTGTGGCTGGTGTATTACCAATGGCAGCGCTGGCTAAACGCATTGGAATGGAAGGATTAGTCGTTCCCTATGATAATGCTCAAGAAGCATCCGTTGTTCAGGGACTTAAGGTATTTGGCTTTAAACATCTATCTGATGTGGCTGATTTTCTCAGTCGGCCTTCAGCTTATACCCCTGTCACCCCTCATTACCCTGAAAACTCAGAGGATGCTTTATTCAGTCTTCCTGACTTAAAAGATGTCAAAGGACAATATCATGCCCGTCGTGCCTTAGAAATTGCTGCGGCGGGGGGTCATAATTTAATTTTCGTTGGTCCCCCTGGTAGTGGAAAAACCATGTTAGCTCGGCGCTTACCAGGGATTTTACCAGCTTTAACCTTTGAAGAAGCGCTAGAAGTGTCTCAAATTCACTCAGTTGCAGGTTTACTGAAAAATAGAGGCTCTTTAGTTCAGTCTCGTCCTTTTCGTAGTCCCCATCACTCTGCCTCAGGACCGAGTTTAGTGGGAGGGGGAAGTATCCCACGGCCAGGAGAAATCTCCTTAGCCCATCGAGGGGTATTATTTTTGGATGAATTAACAGAATTTAAGCGCAATGTCTTGGAATTCTTGCGCCAACCCTTAGAAGACGGCCACGTTAGTATTTCTCGGACCCGTCAGTCGGTGGTTTTCCCTTCTCAGTTTACCCTCATTGCCAGTACAAATCCCTGTCCTTGTGGTTATTATGGAGATCCAATCCAAAGTTGCACTTGTTCCCCTCGTCAAAGAACTCAGTATTGGGCTAAATTATCAGGTCCTTTATTAGACCGTATTGACCTTCATGTGTTGGTTTCTCGCCTTAAACCAGAAGAAATGACCAAAGAAATAGAGGGAGAGACTTCTGAGTCTATAAGAGAACGGGTTACAACTGCAAGGCAAGTGGCTAATCATCGTTTTAAGGAAGACACTAGGGTACAATGTAATGCAGAAATGCAAGCGAGTCATCTACGGCAATTCTGCACCTTAGATGAAGCGAGTCGTCAATTATTGGAAGCCGCAATTCGTAAATTAGGCTTATCTGCTAGAGCAATGGATAGAATCTTAAAGGTTTCTCGTACTATTGCTGATTTAGCAGGAGAGGATGCTATTCAAAGTCATCATGTGGCTGAAGCGATTCAATATCGCACCATTGATCGATTACAATAAATAGTAACCTATTGTAGTGGACTGTTTCACCTAAAATGAGGCAATAGGAATTGCTGTTGTTGGGCTTTAGCCCTACCATAAGCCCTAAAGGGCTTACTACAAGCTTCATTCTAATGCACCAAATTAGGTGAAACAATCCAGTAGCTTGTGACAGGCAAGATGCCTGTGCTACTGTTCACGAATGATTTAGAATGATTGTATCTATAAAATCTGCCTCTATCCAAATTCATAATTCATAATTCATAATTCATAATTCTACACATGAAACCAACAAACTGGGATTTGTTTCTCAAAGAAATTATTATTGACTATGGCCTCAAAGGAAAACTGAAAGACCTCTTTTTGGTACGATTTGCTTATGAAAATTGGCGAAAACCTGATACAGAAGTGTGGGAATTAGCAGAAGCAGCGAGTCATGAGACTTATAAAAAGCAAATGACCGAACTTTACCGCAATTTTGCCAGTACTGCACCTAATGGATGTCCTGAGTTAAACCCTCGCAGTCGAGGCCCTGGTAAATTTAATATTTTACGAGATTGGTTAAAAGATGAAAAATATCCTGAATGGGAAGGGAATACTCCCACTACCACCAAACAATCCCCAGTTATTTCCCATATCCCTCTACCCATTCCCCAAGGAAGTCCCCATTCTATCTATATTAACCGTCCTCCTATTGAAGATACCTGTTTACAAACCCTAGTAACGGGCGGTGCATTAATTCGCATTAAAGCGCCTGAAAAGATGGGCAAAACGGCTCTTTTACAACGATTACTCAGTACCGCACATACCCTTAATTATCGAAAGGTTTATTTAAACTTGCAAGGGGTAGAAAGTTCTATGTTTAGTAGTTTGGATCGATTTTTGCGCTGGTTTTGTGCCAATATTAGCCGAGAACTTGGATTAAAACCTAATTTAGATGACTATTGGGATGAAGAATTATTTGGCAGTTTGGTAAGTTGTAAAACCTATTTTCAAAGCGCTATCTTAGAACAAAATGAAGCTCCCTTAGTCTTAGGACTAGATAATATAGACCGTTTATTTGAATATCCTGAGATTGCCCAAGATTTCTTGCCAATGCTACGATTTTGGCATGAAGAAGCTAATAATATTGAGAGTTGGCAGAATTTAAGAATTATCATTGCTAATTCCACAGAAGCTTATATCAAACTCGATGCTAATCAATCTCCCTTTAATGTAGGACGAATGGTGAAGTTAACTGGATTTACCCTACAACAGTTAGAACAATTTGCCCAAGCCTATAGCTTAAATAAAGACGAATTAGAGACGTTTTTACCTCAATTGAAAAATTTGGTAGATGGTCATCCTTATCTCTCCCATTTAGCCCTAGAAGCCTTGCAAAAGAACCAAATTGAACCCGATACCCTCCTAACTGAAGCTCCGACTCAAGGGGGAATTTATGCAGCCCATCTACGTCGTCATTGGAATCAATTACAATCTGTATCACCTTTAGCAGAAGCAATGAAAGCCGTTGTCAATTCAGAAGATGGAGTACAATTAGATCCTGCGATCGCTTACCAGTTAGAAAGTATGGGCTTAATTCTCTTAAATGGAGATCAAGCACAAGCTAGTTGTCAGTTATATCTACAGTATTTTCATGATAATCTTTAACTAGGTTTTATACCCCATCCAACCTAAATCACCAATGGTTCAACTGATAGGACAAATGTATTACTAGCAGTCAATGAACCATCAGAAACAGTTAAGGTAATATTTGCTGTTCCCGTTTCTCCAATCGTTGGCGTTATATTCATTGTCCTTGCTGCACCATAGCCTGCAAAAACAATATTTTCCAGAGAGACTAAATCAAGGTTGTCAGATTCTGCCCAAACAATTAAATTGTCAGCATCTATCTCCGAATCATCTACCGTAAATGAAATCCCATTCATTGTCGTATCTTGATCAATGCTCAAATCTGTTAGATCGCTGATCACTGGATGAGTATTATTGAGCAATCCTGGAGTGGTAGTAATACTAAAATTAGAAAGATAAGCAGGATCAGCACCTCGCCAATATAAACGTAAGGCTTTTAACTGCTCATAATAGTCATATTGGGGGGCAGAAGGCAAATTTTCGGGTAAGTCCATCGTTCCAACCAACTGCCCATTTTCATAAATTTCCTGACGATGAGGCAGAATTTTATAGGTATAAGTTGTCCAAGTCTCACTTCCTAAACTTTGTTGGGTAGATTTCCAACTACCATGAGGATACTCATTACCTTGACCAGGAGAACCATGACCTGTATCAGACGTATTCGAGATAAACCCAGGTAACCACCATTGAGGGGGATTGCCAAAGGTTTCAAATTCTCCTTCTTCACCACCACCATACTGGAGGAAGCTCTTGGCGCTTCCACTGGGACGGATTCTTAGATGTAAGGCTGGTGTTCCATAGGGATTACCGACAAAATTACTGAGATCATCACCTGAAACAGGAGCTTCAGGGTATTCATCCATCAAAATTACCAAAAAACGACCCCCTTCCCCACTACCGTTTAAATGATCCCAACGAGCATCAAATTGAATGGTCAGAATTTCATTACGACGCTCAATAGAATCAGTAAACGTATAATCCACAGCGGTAAAGGTTTTCAGGTCATCAATACCCGAATAACCGATAAAATGAGACGTATCAAACGGATCTAAACGATTGAGAAAGACTGCTTGTTGTCCCTCAATTTGATCAGTCCTGAAGGCTGAAGTTCCCAGTGGATGGTTTCCCCAAGTAATTTCTTGACTTAGATCAGTCCAGTGACTGAGATCGGCAAAGTTATCCTCCAAAATAACGCTCTCCCCACCCATTGTTTGTTGATCAAACAAAAGATAAGCAATTTGCTCATTAGTATGCGATCGCTCTACATCATTAACTTGATCTTCATCAACAACCAAATCCAGCGCTGTTGGACTGAGGGGATCTTGACCATAAAGCACTGACCAACCACCATTAACGCCATCCAAACCCGATAAAGTGGCAATAGCAACTGAGGGAGCGCTTAAATCGCTAATTTCATAAGACCAAGGATTGTTGTCATAGCCTTGTACTCTGTCGCTTCCAAGAGCAGCGCTGTATCCAATCCCATCGAAAGTACCACTACCTGTCTCGGTAACAATATAGCCAATGATTTCATCTTGACGAGTAACGTCCCTATCTTCTCCAACCTGTTTGCCAATTCTCAGATTTGTGCCATCTGGTGCATCTTCTCGGCGAGCGCCATAGGACCAAAAGACCGACCAATCGGGGTCGTTAGCTGTCATGACTTGGCCGAGTACCACGGGATTATTGTATTGATTCAAATAATTTTGCTGTTCTCCTACCCAAGAACGGGAATGGTCGGTAACAGTTGAATTGACCTTTACTGCTTCTAGCTTAATGCCATGTTCAGCTTCGTTATAAATCCCTTCTTCAATAGCGGTGAAATGAACAGTGTAACCAGTTAATATCTCATCATTGGGATTTTGGACTTTGATTTCAAAGCTGTTATCTTCTGCATTGCGGATGCGCACAACCGCAGGAAGCATATTTTCCCCATAGCTAACCGTTGCTACCACAACCATTGAATCGTAAGTATCTGGTAAGGTAACTAACTGCCAATCATTGCCTACATTGGTGAGAACCCCAGTGTTCAATTTGGGATCTAGTGGAGATATAGGAGATAGAGGATTACCAAACACTAGATAACTTAATTGCTCGGTCGTATGACGGCGTTCGGAATCACGAACTTGGTCTTCATCTACTACCAACTGCAACTGTTCATTTGCTAAAGGAGTCTCTCCCGCTAATACTCCCCAGCCACCATCACCACCATCTTGTCCTGCAAGACTAACCACAGCCACTGAAGGTGAGGTTAAATTATTAACAGAGTAAGCTTGAGCGCCATTGTCAAAACCAACAATAGAATCGAAACCAACAGCTGCGCTAAATTCAACATCGCCAAGAGTGCCACTACCTGTTTCCATAACGATGTAACCAATCGTCTCACTAACACGGGAAATTTTGCTATCTTCACCTACGTGCTTACCTACATATAGATGATCAGCATCAGGAATTGCCAAACGGCTTGCTCCTCTTGCCCAAAAGACAGACCAATCTGGGTCATTTGCCGTCATAACTTGCCCTACGACCACAGGTGCAGTATAGCTATTAATATATTCTCTTTGCTCACCTTGCCAAGAACCAGATCGGTCAGTTAGATTAGAATCCAACTTTACTGCTTCAAAATTAACACCATGTTGTGCTTCGGTGTAAACCCCTTCTTCCACAGCGACATAATGTACCCGATAGCCACTTAAAGAAGCATTACTGGGATTTTGTACTTTAATTTGAAAACTATTACCAGAAGCATGACGAATTCGAGCTACCGCAGGCAAAGCCGATTCACCATAGTTAACCGTTGCCACAACTACCAGTGAATCATAAGTCTCCTCTAAAGTCACTGTCTGCCATTCACTACCCACTTGATCAAGAACACCTGTTACTAACTTCGGCTCACCCCCACTGAAGGGTTGAATATCAACTAAACGACTACCACCGCTACTAAAACCCACTTCAATTGGCGCAAAATCTTTCAGATCTAATCCTGGTGCAAAGGTGGCAATGTGGGTGTATTCAACACTACTAAACCCAGTGCTGGGATCATCTAAGATAGCCCATTGTTGGGTTTGATCAATACTGGCTGTCCACCATTGACTAGGTAAAGATTCCACAGAAGTGGCCGTTTGTCCTGAGATAACCCAAGCATTGAGAGATTCCCCTTTAGTATTCAAATAAAGCTTGCCAGTTAGGGAATCATAAGCAAATTCTGGTGTGATATCCGTGCGTGTCGGGATGATATAATTAGGATTAATTGCCTGTTGAGCATCATAAGTATAAATGGATTGGCTCTGGGAAACGGTCGTATCGCTGATCACACCCAGGTTGGCCACCAATAGATCAAAATCTAACCTATCAATCACACCATCATTATTGGCATCACCCGTCTGAAGGGTAGGCACAACATTAGTTTGAGAAAAGGTATTCCATCTTATTATATCCCTAGCATCGTTGCGAAAATCTAGGTTGAAGTCGGTTATCTTAGTCACACCGACTTTTAAGTCAAGAATACCAATCTGTGCTTCTTCAGGCGAAACATTACTGCGAATCAGATCAAAGTTATCCGTGCCCCGTTGCAAATAGATCTGAACCCCATTAAACAAGCTAAAGTCGGGATTTTGATTTTGGGGAAAAGCGTTATTCAGTTCACTATTGACATTGTAGTCTCCGACTAGATTATCTCCCCATTGTTCAATATTAGTTTTACCTTTTCCTGGTTGATTTCGCCATATCACCATGCTGGTATATTCCTGATCAAGGTGTGAGGGGGTGGTTTGGGAATTATAGTGGGCATTACGTTGACTAGCCTCAACATTTTCTTGATTTTCCACATTAGCGCCCAGTTGAATTCGGCTTGGATGGGCAGGTGATAAACTAACAAAGCGATTTTCGACTTCAAAGGACAGATCATGTCCGAAATAAGGAGGTCCACTTAAGGTGTCATCAAATTGCATTAAGGCAACTTGAACATGATAAAGTTCTCGACTGTTGGCGGCGATATCACTAAAGCTGGTGAAATAAACAAAGGCAATCTCGTCGGTTTTACTAATACCAAATTGGGTATTTGTGGGTTGAAAAATGGCACTATCGGCAAAAGAACCGCCACCCTCAGAAATTTGATTAGAGAGGGCGAAATTAAAGTTACGGTTATTGGGAGAACGAAAGGTAGTCCCTGGTCCTCTGACTGTCCAATCACTAGCCGTTGCGGAATTAAACAATCCATCTCTAAAGTCTTCATTCAGAATCAAACCGTTAGTAATCATAATTAATCCTACATGAGCCATTGAATAGGGAGTGAATTGACAATTGCCTACTTCTAGGAGGACAAGACGTTTATTGCGATTAACTTCTTTTTTGAGGCAAGTATTAAGTTTTATAGCTCTACACTTATGGGTGTTTGACCATCAAACATAGCTGCGATCTCTTTCATCGTAGGGAAGATCATTCTTCATTTAAAATTGCTGCGTTTAGCTATAGAATGACCTCATCAGATTAAGAAATGCTATCAATAGACAAGTTGAGGATGTCTCAACAGACAAATTAGTTGGACTAACCATAACTTCACAATGCCATAAATAATCATTCAAAATAATGAAATTAATCTTAAATTGCT
>JBFRWQ010000108.1:0-4315 GCA_051439665.1 Microcystaceae cyanobacterium
ACAAATAACCAGTAATAAACACATACAGGATCCGTATCTAGAGGATACCAGTAAGGCATATAACTGATAATGAAGACAAAGACCCAGAATCCAGAGGCAAAGTTAGACAAAACTGGATCTTGAAGAGAGCGATATTTGATAAATGTAACAATACATATATGAGTCACAAAAATCATAAAAGCGGTAAATCCTAGCAACCCTACTTCATGAATCAGTTTGGGATGATAGGTTTCTATTAGGGTAACTGAGCCAAATACTCTCGCTGAATTAGTTGCATCTCCTAACCCCCGGCCGAGTAAACGAGAGTATCCCATCACCTCCTCAAATTGTTTGATAAAAAATTCATGAGGTGGGGATGCATTCCAACGACCAACAAAGCTATCAATTCGCTCTTGAATAAAGTCTGGGTTAATAAAGGAAAACAATAAAAAAGACAGAATTCCTAAGCCCAATATAGCTGGGATAAAGCGCTTGATCTGTAATATTTGCCCCGTTAAAATCGCCATCATCAGTGTTACGAAAGGAACGCCGAGAAAAGCTAGACGCTGACCACAAATCACTGCATTCATAAATACAAGAGACATACCACCTAGCCCAAGTACTCGCCAGAGTAGAGATGAGTCTCCAAAAGCCACAGAAAAACAGATGGCACTATTAGCTAATAAAAACCATCCCCAATGCCAAGGAGACACAAATGTTCCTGGCAAGCGAATTTGATTTTGTGAAGGGGCATACAAAAGCGAGCCACCGACCAAACACTTTGCACCTAAACCTGCTTTAAATAATAAATCACCTTCAGCAACTGTTCCTTTACAGCGACCCGTCTTCAGCATCAAGAATTGCAGAAGACCTAACAGACAGCAAATAATGGCTAAAACTACTAGCATTCGACCTAAGAATAGCAAAGTCTTTTTATCCTTGATCAAGTAAAAAGCACAAAAAATTAGAGGAACATAGCCTAAGAAAACTTTTAACCCCAAAATACCTTGTAGTATAGGAATATCGTTTGATCCACGGCAATTTTTTACAATGACTCGTCCATCCCTAAGAATGAGATTGCCACCTGAATCTCTTAAGAATCTATCGTATTCACTTAAGTCATTACAGTAGGGAGCAACTTGTGTGGCCCCATTGACAATTAACAGAGTTAGCAAAGAACAGCCCACAAGAATCAGAAAAGTGACCATTAAAGGTTTGGAAACAATCAGTTCTTTTCCTTTCTTCTTACAGTCTTGTAACAAACTGAGGAAGGCGGGGAAATAGAAAACATCTTTAGCCAGTTGAAAAAGGGCGTTCCCCCCCCCTATAGCATAAGTAACTGTGCCACTAAAGGGCATATAAATGAGAAATAACCAAAGAGCCGTTCGAGGATAGCTGTAGGAAAATAGTATAAGAGGGAAACCAAAGCCAATAGCAACTCCCATTTTGAGACCAAGGGTTGCCATCGCTGGTGCGCCAAATACGACAGCAGCAAGAATAGACAGACCAATTACAGTCGTTAACTTCTGTTTTGCTGCCTTCGCTTGCCGTTTCTTGGCAATTTTCTCCTTAATCAGTCTTTTTTTAGCGACATCAGAGGGAGATGGCTGTTGGGATGCTGAACTTACCATGCTTAACTCGATTACAAAAACCTATTGAGGTCAACGATTTTGATTCCCTCCCATCATAGCCAAAATACTTAACTAGGAAGCTAGGTTATTTTGTACTATTCCAACTAAATGGTTAACCCAGTGATCGGCAGCCGACTGACTGGCAGATTCTACCATCACCCGAATTAGGGGTTCAGTTCCTGACGGACGCACTAAAATTCGACCTTGTTCTCCCATTCCCGCTTTGGCTTGAGCGATCGCTGTTTGCAATGGCTCACATTCTTGCCAATGACGACGGCGATGAGCATTTTCGACCCGTACATTGCGTAAAATTTGGGGATAGGGTTGAAAGCTTTGTTCCATTAGCTCAGACAGGGAACAACGAGCTTCTCGTACAAGGGCGGTTAAATGGAGCGCTGTTTGCAAGCCGTCCCCTGAGTAACTGTGATGATGACAGAGAATGTGTCCTGACTGTTCACCCCCTAACATCGCCCCAGTTGTCCACATTTGGGCTTGAACGTGCTGATCTCCGACAGAAGTACGAATCAGTTGGCCTCCCAGTTTTTGCCATGCTCGTTCAAATCCTAAATTAGCCATGACTGTGCCAATAATTAAATCATTGGGTAGCTTTTGGCGTTCTTTGAGAATTTTACCCCAAAAATAGAGTATATAATCTCCATCGACGATTCTACCTTGATTATCGATTCCCATGACCCGATCAGCGTCTCCATCAAAGGCAAAACCCATATCTGCTTGAGATTCAACTACTGCTTGCTGTAATGTCTCTAAATGAGTCGAACCACAATTGACATTGATGCGATCGCCGTTTGGTTGATCATGCAGACTAATCACCTCTGCTCCTAACTCACGGAAAATGAGGGGCGCAATTTGAGCCGAAGCTCCCCATGCTAAATCGAGAACAATGCGTAATCCTTTGAATGAGGTATTTTGGGGTAATTTTTCGGTTAAAAATTGTTTATACCTATCTACCATTTCTTGACAGGGTTGAGATTTTCCCCAAATCATTTTCTCATCGGCGATCTCTACTTTTCCTCTTAATCCTGCTTCGATGGGTTGAGCATCAATGGCAGAGAATTTCAGACCTTCTCCGTTGAAAAACTTAATTCCGTTATCTTGAGGGGGGTTATGACTAGCTGAAATCATAATGCCGCCAATAGCTGCGGTCTTTCGAGTCAGATAGGCAACACAGGGGGTGGGACAAAGCCCTAAATTCCAGACATCTAACCCAGCAGAAGTCAAACCTGCAGCCATTGACATAGCTAACATATCGCTGGAATTACGGGAATCTTGACCAATAATGATTGGTCCTGGGGAAGAGGCTGCTTTTTTAAAGGTGATTCCTGCCCAGAATCCTAATTGTAAAGCGAAAGGGGCAGTTAATAATTTACCAGCTTTGCCTCGAATACCATCTGTTCCAAAAAGGGGGGTTGGGGGTAAATCTAACCCTGTTCCCAATAGATTGGGGGATGGTAGGGAACGAAGCTTACCATTTCTTTCTAAGGAAGTTACCATGATTCGTTTTCCTCACACCAGACACAATACTTGAATCTTACCTTACTCAACAGGATACATCTATTAGGCTAAAAGTCGAGACCATCTTGTAAATGTTCCAAGGGGGAGTGTGGGGAGTGGGGGATTTGGTATAGTAAGGGGACGTTTCAAAAGGGAGCAAAAATGAAAAGAGGGCAATTTTTATTTAACTTTGTCATCGGATTAGGATTAACTATTGTTTGCTGTTTAATCCTTTTCGTTGCTAAAAGTCAAGCAGAACCCGTTACTCTTTCTGTTCTACTTGCTGCTCCTGAATTAACAGAATTACGCCCAATTTTTGAAAAATTTGAAGCAACCCATCCTAAAATTCGCTTCAATCTAGTCGAAGGACCTAATTCAACTAACCAAATTGAGGATTTATATACCTCTTCCTTTTTATTGGGGAATTCCTCTTACGATTTGGTTTATATGGATATTGTTTGGGTTCCTAAATTAGCAGCCGCAGGATGGTTACTGGATCTGTCTGATAACATTAATGAAGCCCAATTATCTGCATTTTTAAGCCAAAGTGTGGAAGGAGGTCGTTACAAAGGGCAATTATATTGGCTTCCCTTCCGTTCAGGGGTGGGTATTCTCTATTATCGTCCCGACATTCTTAAAGAAGCAGGTTATAATCCACCCGAAACGTTTGAGGATTTACTCACTATCTCTCAAGCAATACAGGAAAAAGGCTTAACTGAATGGGGATATGTCTGGCAAGGAAAGCAGTATGAAGGCTTATCTGCTATGTTTATCGAAATTTTGCAAGGTCATGGCGCATTTTGGATTAATCCTGATACCCTAGAAGTAGGACTGGATCAACCTGAAGCAATTCAAGCTGTAGAATTTTTACGGGATACTTTGACAAAACGGGTGTCTCCCCCTGGTGTCTCTTCCTACGCAGAAGAAGAAACCCGACTCCTTTTTCAAAATGGTAAGGTTGCTTTCTTACGCAATTGGCCTTATGTATTTGGCTTTGCATCTCAGCCTGATTCACCGATTAAGGGCAAATTAGCCATGAAACCGATGGTTCACGCACCTGGTTATCAGAGTGGGTCCTGTCAGGGGGGTTGGGGAATTGGTATTTCAGCGACTTCTCCCCATCCCAAGGAAGCATGGGAAGTGATTCAGTTTATGGTATCTGAGGATGTGGAACGAGATTTTATTTTAAGAAC
>JBFRWQ010000109.1:0-8845 GCA_051439665.1 Microcystaceae cyanobacterium
CACAATCTAGTAAAATATCCTCTAACGTTCCTTGATCTTTGTTATTAGGTAAGATAAATACACCGAAAGCAGGAGATTGATCGGTTTTTTCTCTAACCTCTCCTAATTGCAAATTTTCTAAGGGTAAAGTGATTGATAATGAATTTTTCTCTTTATTAAATTTTTCTGTTAATTACTCTAGTAGTTTATTAAATCTTATCTGAGGAGTTTCTTCACTGTCAGCATCTAAAATAACTGCAATACTATAAAGCTCTAAACTTTCAAGTCTTGCTAAGTCTGCAATTAAAATTTTAGTTAAATTCTTAATACCATTGACACTCCGTAAAGCAATTGAAACATCACTATTTTGAACGAAAATTGGAACAGGTACACGCTTTTTCAAGTCATCATCTATCGGAAAAGAACGAGGAATTAGTATTTTCCAAAAGGGATCAAGTTTTGATTCTTGTGAAATATTTTTAACCTTATGAAACTTGAGAATACGAATCATAAATTCAATATCTTGATGCCCTTCTGTAACAATTAAACAGTATTTCATAAGTAACTACCTCACTTCTAGTCCTAACTCTGAACGAAATGTCTGAAGAAGTTCTCCCGAAAATCGTTTAGGAGGTTTCTTAAGATGACTTAAATGATAAGTCACTAAATGCTCTAGATTGATGTCCGTTTGTAGAATTGCATCAATGACTTCTAAACTATGGGTGGTTAGAAAAAGCTGAATATTTCTTTTATCGCAAGTTTTCACTAACCAATAAAAGAGTTTTTTAAATGCAGAAATATGAATTGAAGTTTCAACTTCATCAATCATTAAAACTCCATCATCAGTAGATAAAATAGTCAAAGCAAGCAGTAAAGCTCTTTTTAAACCATCTCCAAAAATATAAAGAGGTGCAGATCCTAACTCTTTATGTTCAACGTAAAGTGACTTGTTGTCTGTGATCCTTAAATCAATAATATTATTGTCAAATTCCTTAATAATTTCTATTAATTTAGATAAACTTATGTGATAGTCTCCTTGTTTGATCAAACGAGAGATTAACGATACAAGCATAGAATCAGATGAAGTATAGGTGGGCAAGATAGTTGAAGTTCTTATAAAAAACTTTTTATTTCTACGGTGTCTAAAGCGCTCATTTTCCCAAAAAGTAAAGGTTTTTTTAATTGGTTTGGGTTGCTCCAAATCCAAATTAAGCGGTAATTGTGCTGATTTAAGATTTGTTAGAACATCTAATTCAATCCCTGACTGAATTGATTCACTTTCCGTCTCAATAAAATTTTCGCTCATTTCTTCTTCATCAATATATTGATCAGAAGTCCCATAAATTTCAGATAAGGTTGCTGTGAGCTTATCTAAATCACTATTATTAACAGCTTCTATTGTCATTTCTCTTTGATCAACATCGTCACCACCATGATGATTTGTTTGATAAAATAACCATTTCAGCACTTCTATATTAGGAGGATGAGGAGTCAATAAAAATTTTCCGAGATAGGATCTTCTTTGAGCAGTCGTCAACCACTGAAAAGGATCAAGAGGATTGCTAAAAAGGGCGATCGCTTCTAAAATGCTAGTCTTACCCGAATTGTTATCACCCACTAAGATGTTGACTGTTCCTAAGTCAGTTAGTTCTATTTCTTGAATTCCTCGAAATCCACATATTTTAATACTTTCAAGCGCTTGAGTCATAAGATTTATTCTTAGTAAGATAGGTCATAGATCGGGTCAGTTGGGGGTTACTACCTCGTTCTACCCTAAGCATTGTTCTCCTTAAATTATAGCTTAAATGTATGCCTTAGCTTATTATCTAATTCGTTCAATAAACCAGTTTCTAAGTTACCTAGTTTCCTAGTGATTAAATTACGTTCAATCGTCACTATTCTAGAGACTCTAACTTTAGAACTAACCTTTAATCCTGTCTTATAAAAATCAGGATGTGTTGTCTCAATTATAAACTCTTCAGCACTAATATTACTGATATTTTGGGAAGAAACAAAGCAAACCGTTATATCTATTCCCGATGAATCAGCCCACAAAACAACAGCAGGACGAAGCTTCGTTGTACTTAAATCGGTGAAAGGAAAAGGGATTAAAATCAGATCACCTTTGTTGAGAGACATTAAATCGCTTCTCCATCTTCTAGAGAATAAAGATCAGGTTCATCATTGAGAAAATCAAAAGAATGACTCTTTTCAGCTAACGTCATTAGCTCCTGTGTACTCACTAGATTGTCATCAAAAAATAACTGTTGTTCAAAGCTTTGACGTTCTTCATCAGAAAGGGATTGAACAATGGTAACTAAAGACTCTACTAATTTTTGATTCATCGTTTTTTTAATAATCCTTCATTTTAAATAACAAGTTAATTGTAAGAAAAAGGTGAACAAATTATCCCTAATAGAAAACATACAATTCTATAGATATTTGTCCACCTTGCTCAACTAAAAAGAAGGTTTAACCATTCCCATTCATCGCTAACACCTGTTGGGTTAACTTATCAGGAACTTCCTGTAAATGGTCATATTGCCAGTCAAAGAAACCGACACCCATTGTCAGCGATCGCAACTCAATAATAAAGTTTTGCATCTCTGCTTGGGGAAGATAAGCTGTCACTTGATCCCATCCTTTCCAGTCAGCAACGGAGTCAAACCCTAAAATTTGTCCCCGACGGCCAGACACCAATTGCAATACTTTAGAGGTATATTCAGTAGGAGCAGACACAGTAACGGTTAAAATTGGCTCTAATAAAACAGGATCGCATTGCGTCATCCCGTCTGTCATTGCAATACGAGCAGCTTGTTTAAACGCTTGTTCAGAACTATCTACGCTATGGAAAGAACCATCAAAGAGGGTGACATCCACATCCACTACGGGGAAACCAAGAGGACCTTTATCCAAATATTCCCGCACTCCTGTTTCCACACCAGGAATATACTGTTTAGGGACAACCCCACCGACAATGGTTTCGTGGAAATAGAAACCTTCTCCCCGTGATAGGGGTTTAATTTCTAGATGTACATCCCCAAATGCACCATGTCCCCCTGACTGGTGTTTATAGCGCCCGTGGGACTTAGTAGCATGGCGAATGGTTTCTTTATAGGGAATAGTGGGCAGATGGGTGGTCATGGGGACGTTATAGCTACGATTGAGGCGAGCTAAAGCCACTTTGAGATGAATTTCTCCCTGTCCCCAAAGAATAACCTCCCGTGTATCTCCATGTTGTTCCCATTGTAGGGAAGGATCTTCTTCAATTAGCTTACTCATTGCCCCACTGATTTTAACCTCATCTTTGCGGTTTTCTGGGGTAATAGCCAGGGCGTAAACGGGCTTGAGTTGTGGGGCTTTTGGTAAGGCTTTCGAGGGTTTATCTAAGCTACTGAGGGTATCCCCCGTATTGACTCCTTCTAAACGACTGAGAGCGATAATATCCCCCACAGAAGCGGTTGTCAGGGATTTTTGTTGTCCTCCCATTAAGCGATAAATGCCACCAATGCGTGTTCCATTTAAGGACATTCCATCGGTTAATTCCCCTTGCCATACCCGTGCTAGGGACATTTTGCCACCTTGTTGAGTGTAATAGGTTTTCAGGACTTGTACCAAGGTTTCACCGCTATTTTGGGTTTTTAAACCTCGACGCTCGGCGGTAATACTAGGAGCAGGTGCTTCCTGGACTAAAATATCTAAAAGGGGACGAATTCCGTAGTCTTGTTCAGCTATACCAAATAAAACGGGTACAATTTGGTCAGCGCTTAGTTCCTTCTTCAAATCTTGTAATATTTCTTCTTTGGGAGGTTCAATTTCTTCCACTAATTCTTCTAACAAGTGATCATCAAAGTCGGCGAGGGTTTCTAACATTTCCTCCCGTGCTGCTTGTTCTTCGTCTTTCAGCGCTTCGGGTAGGGGAACGGGATCAGCAGGACTATTAGGATGATAATGATAGGCTTGCTCAGTAACTAGGTCAATGTAGCCGATTAAATTCTCATTTTGGCGAATTGGGTACTGTTGAGGTAGTAATGGCCGACTGGAAACCTCTTTGATCGTATGGAGAACATCCATAAAGCGATCGCTGGCTCGATCCATTTTGTTGATAAAGACTAGGTGGGGAATTTCCCAGTCATCGAGGAATTTAAACAAGGGAGCGAGGGTTAATACCCGATCTATGACGGGTTCACATACCACAATGGCTAATCCTGCACCAACCAAGGCATTAGTCGCTTCTTGGGCAAATTCAATCGATCCAGGGCAATCAAGAAAGGTAAGATTGAGATCCTTGTATTGGGTTTTGGCGGCGGAGGTTTCTACGCTCATTTGGCGATCGCGCGCTTCAGGAGAACTATCACTGACTGTGTTTCCTTCGGTTACTTTTCCCTTACGATTAATGGCTTCCGTGACAAATAAAATGCTTTCTAAGAGGGTTGTCTTCCCACTAGAGTAGGGGCCGACGATAACCACATTACGGTTGTTTTCAGGGACAGTTTGGTTCATAATTTCTTAACCTTCCTTCTTCATTCTGCGTTCAGCTATGGTGTCCATACTTTTCAACGTAGCGTAGGTTAGAAGACTTAACCCCATTTCTGAAACTTCTTTTAATAGGATGACTTTTTTTGTTGAAGAAATGTGAATAAATATAGAGATATGTAAATAAAATCTATTATTTGTTACAATAGCCATAACCCATTACAAGCTCACGAATTTTCTTCTCAGATTAGTAATCTATTTCGCTGCAAGTCCCTTACTTGATCGAGGTTCAACTTGAGCCTTTAGACGGCTTCACAAGGATGTCTTTAACAAAGCCCGATTGGGTCAAAATCCCCTGGGATGGACTGAACAGGAATGCCAACAGAAACAGCCCAAACGCAACCAACACAATGGCCGACCCCGACGGAATATCCAAATAGAAGCTCAAATACATCCCGACGATGCTGGCAAATGCCCCCAGACAACTGCCCAAAATCATCATCTGGTGTAGCTGTTGGACTAGCAGATAAGCCGTCATCCCAGGCGCCACCAGCATGGCAATTACCAGTAAAACCCCCACGGTTTGCAGACTGGCAACTATGGTCAAGCTAATGGCGGTGACTATGGCAACGTAATACAAGCGCACCTTCATGCCACCAGACTGAGCCCCAATGGGGTCAAAAGTGTAGAACAAAAGCTCTTTGTAAAACAGCCAGACGGCGATCAAAATGGTTAATGTGATGGCGAAAGTCAGCCTCAGATCGCTCCGGTTGACCCCCAGGATGTTGCCAAACAAAATGTGCATCAAATCGATGCGGTTTGCTCCTGGTAGCACCGTTACCAGTGTTGTGCCGATCGCCAGAAACGATGCCAAAATCAAGGCCATCACGGTATCCACCTTAAGTTTGGATTGGGACTCGATGCCCGACAGCACGACAGCACTCACCACCCCCGCCACCAATGCCCCCAAAGACAGAGGCAATCCCAAATACAACGCCACAGGTAATCCCGCCATAACGGAGTGAGCAACCATGTCCCCCATCATGCCCATCTGCTGCACGATCATGTAGCTGCCCACGACGGCGCACAAAACGCCCAGCAAGACCCCCATAGTCAGAGCATTGCGCATGAATTCAAAGTTGAGGGGTTCAAGTAATAGGTTCAAAACATTCTCCTTTTGATTAATTTCAAATTGGGCAGAGATTAGGCGGCGACGAATTGTACTGGCCCTTCGTAGGCGGTCAGCAGGTTCTGTTCTGTCATCACTTCGTGGCGTGGTCCTTGGGCGATCAGTTGCTTGTTCAGCAATAACATCTGATCGTAGTGATCTAGAGTTTCGCTGAGGTCATGGGTGATGACGAGCAAGATTTTGGACTGGTCCTTCAACTCGCTAAAAATGTCGAAGATGATGGATTCCGTTTTCTTATCCACTCCGACGAAGGGTTCATCCAGAATCAGTAGTTCGGCTTCTTTGACCAAGGCACGGGCTAAAAATACTCGCTGCTGCTGCCCACCCGATAGGTCGCTGATACTGCGATTGCGGTACTCATACATGCCCACCCGTTCCAGTGCCGCCTTCACCAATTCACGGGACTGGCGACTGTGCCGACGAAACAGCCCAGTTTGCAGGGTGCGCCCCATCATGGCCACATTCCAGACGGTAACGGGATAGTCCCAATCAATTTGGGATTGCTGTGGCACATAGGCAACCTGCGAAAGCTGCTGCTTCAGGGGTTTTCCTTTCAGCAGGGCGTTACCCGTGGCCGACTGAATCAGCCCCAGCATGGCTTTAACCATCGTGCTTTTGCCCGCCCCGTTTGGGCCAAGGATGCCCACCAATTCGCCAGGGTCGAAGGTAAAACTCACATTATCGAGCGCTGTAAAACTGCGGTAACTCACGGACAGGTTTTGAACATCCAGCATATCCTGCCTCCGAAAAAAGTTAATAGATAATGAACAGAAAATGATGCGATTCTAAAATAAGCATACTGCACATCTTTATCAAAAATCAATGGCTTTTTCGGCCGTTTGTCAGAGGATAGGTAGTTTCTAAGCGATCGCCAAAAGTGACAGGAAAAACATAAACAAATAATTAAGGATAAAAGGTATTTTTATCAGCCTAGTGCAGTTTTGCAGTAATAACCTACCAGTAACAAGACCCTGAAAGCCTTACCATCTACTGACTTTTGCCTTTTGCCTTTTTACTTCTGCGTAGCAGCAATAGTCCCATGCTCCAGCCCCTTTGAACTATCCATAATAATAATCTTCTCTATAATGAGATTATTTCTCAACTAGATACCCACATATTAGGAGACTCTCATGCCCTTTTTCTTTCAGTCAAAGCCTCGTTTTGTAGGCACTTTCGCCGCTTTAGCCGTTGTAGCTGGTCTGGCCGGCTGTGGCGGCGGCACTACTGAAACGACCACCCCTCCAGAAGCAACGGAAAACACCAGTGAAGTTCCTGCCAATGACGGTGAGGGAACGCCAGAGGTTGTCGCCTCCTACAGCGTCCTTTGCAGCATGGTGGAGCAAGTTGCGGAGGGGGTGTTGGAACCCAACTGCTTGATTAGCTATGACCAAGACCCTCACACCTATAATGAGAAGCCATCTGATAGACAGGCGATGGAGACGGCAGATGCGGTATTCTATGCAGGGTTAAACTTCGAGCCAGCGATTATCGATATGGCAGAAGCGACTACCACCCCTGCTCCCAAAGTGGCGGTACACGAAGAAGCCGTCAAAGACGTAATTGAAGTTGAGGAAGAAGGGGAAATGGAACCCGACCCCCATATCTGGCACGATGTCGAAAACGGCATCCGCATGGTAGAGCAAATCAAGCAAACTCTGGTTGAAGTTGACCCTGATAATGCCGATACCTACACCAGCAATGCTGAAGCCCTCGTCACTGAGTTGGAGCAGTTGAACGCTTGGATTCCCGAACAAATTGCCACTATTCCAGAAAATAAGCGTCGTCTGATTACCACCCACGATGCCATGAGCTATTACGCCAGAGCCTACGGTCTGTCGGTGGAAGGTACACTGTTGGGAGTCTCACCTGACGAAGAACCAACAGCAGCCCAGGTTAAATCCCTGAGCGAGGATATTAAGACAATTGGCGTTCCCGTGTTGTTTGCAGAACTAACCACCAACGACAAGGTACTGCAAACTGTGGCCAATGAGGCTGGCGTGACTATTTCAGAGGATGTGCTGATTGCCGACGGTATTGGGGAAAAGGGTACTCCTGCTGGCACCTATCAAGGCATGCTGGTTTACAATACCTGCACCATCGTGAACGGACTGGGGGGTACTTGTTCGGAGTTTGAGTAAACCGCTCTGGCTTAGGTCTGGTGTTCAGCAAAATTCCCCCTTATTGGGGGTCAAAACCTGGATACCTGACCAGTTATAGTTATCTGTCAAGTCAAAATTGACCGAGCCTTCTGCTTCGGAAGGCAGGGGGCAGGTGGCAGAAGTACCATCTATGATTAAAACAAATAAAGATAGACAAAGTGCGATCGCTTTTTAGAGATTTGAGGTATAACTAGGAGTAAGTGATTAACTCAGTAAACCAATATGCTATCATTCGAGGAACTTAAACAAGAAGTTTTATCTTTACCTAAGACAGAACGTGCCCAGTTAGCTAACTTTTTACTAGAAACTGTAGCAAAGCACCAACACTCATCTATTCCATTATGGCAAAAATTACCCCCACAAGAAAGAGCCACAGAATTTTCTCAATGGGTATCTCAATTACCGCATAATAGTCCGAGTTTATCAGATGAAATGTTAAGCAGAGATAGTATTTATGAAGAATGAGTATTTACTTGATACCAATATTATTATTCGGTTTTGCAATCCTTTAGATCAGCAGCATATATTAGCTACTGAGGCAGTTTCTACTTTATTAAATCAGGGAGATGAATGCTTTTTAACTGCACAAGTCTTAGTAGAGTTTTGGGTAGTTGCAACAAGACCTGTTGAAGTTAATGGGTTAGGATGGACAACAGAGAAAACAAGTAATATGATTCAACAATTACTCAATCGTTTTCCTTTATTAGATGAATCACCTTCTATCTTAGCGACTTGGCTAGAGATAGTGACTAAATATGAAATCAAAGGTAAAAGAACTCATGATGCTCGTCTTTGTGCAGTGATGTTAACTTACGGGATCAATCATATCCTCACATTTAATCCTAGAGACTTCTCTTTTACATCAAGCATTAATGTTATTCATCCTCAAGATTTAATCAAAAGATACATGAATCAAGATAGAGATATATAAATTTAGCTTGTGCGATCGCTTCAAAGGTCGTACCTTCAAGCAAATTACACTGTTGTCCCATTCTTTTTGTCAAGGAAAGATTCCCCCAATTGTGGCTGAGATATGTAAAGA
>JBFRWQ010000110.1:0-4017 GCA_051439665.1 Microcystaceae cyanobacterium
GCTCTAGTTGACGACTAATAGTATCGAATTCTCTTTCAGCCATAACTTTAGCACAATTAACAGTATATTTATTATTGTATCCTAATTTCAATTTGCGTAAATTTACGGATGATGTTCTTAATGAATCCAAGTTACGCTAGATACTATAAGTAAGACAAAATAGAGAAATGCCATGTTAACACAACATCACACAGCAAATCTCGTTAACCAGCCCAACCGAGAGAAGATGGGTGAACCAACAAATTGGACAATTCATGAGAGATTAGTGGGTAGGATGGGCTTTGCCCATCACATCAACTTGACTTTAACGATCGCATATCCCATACTTTCCCCACCACTTATCCCTTTTGGGTATTGCGACGGACTAATAAGACCCCCCCTAATGAGCCGCTTACTCCTAATGCACCTAGAAAGAACAGGGAATAATGGGCTGAAAAGTGCGCTTGATCTTCAGGAGCCGCACTAATCAGTTCTGATTGGATTCCTAGCTCATTCACGGGTACAGTTAAGATGTCGCCGTGACCCGGAGATTCGGTATCGGTGATCCGCACTTCCCATTCTCCAGGAATGCTGGAATCGGGCTTAAATGAAAAGCGACCTTGCTCATCGGTATTCCCCTTCATCCAAGGTTCAGAGGGGTTATTTGGCGCATAAATTTCCACTTCAGCTTCTTTTAATGGCTCTCCAGTGCTGAAAATAGAGGTGATTTCCAGGTCATCATCCACAAAATAATCTGTTTCAACAGCGTGGGCTAGGGTTTTACTCGGCGATAAGAGGCTAATGAGTAAGACTAGAGGCCAAACCCAGAACTGGTGGGAAGGCTGTTGAGTGGGGAATGGGGTTAAGCGAGTCATTTTGCTCAAAAATAAGATCATTATTAATGACGACACATTGCCCTTCATTGTTCCCACACAGCCATCTCCATCTCTCTTTTTTCCTTGACCGAATGTTCTTTCAAGGAGCTTTCTGTAATTCAAACTTTTTTGAAAATATATCTTAGGATACAAAAAATTAAAAAGCCCGCCGAAGCGGGCAAAGGAGTCTCTAATCTTTGGGGTAATAAAGCTTAGAAATAAATCGTACCACCCCAGCGCTCATCTAATTTAGGAGCGACTAGCATATAACCTGCTACGTCATAGACATCATCTTCAGTCAGATTTCTCATTTCTGGCCAGATATCTAAACGAGTTACATTAGGATGTAATTCTGTGATATCTATTTCTCCATCATAACTGGTGGGATATTTGAGATAATCAATTAAAGCTAAGAGATTATCCCGTGGGGGTTCAGCTTTCGCTAAATCTTCTAATCCCAAACTAACGTTATTGTTGGTTTTGGTTTTTCCTTGAAGATGACATTGGGTACAAGTATCAACAAAAACTCTTTCCCCTTGTACGACTTCCTGGGAACTGAGAACGACAGTCTCTGCAGCTTCATTTAGGGGAATGGTACGGGTATCTTCCGTTAATTCTCGTGCATTGGCACTATTAACTTGGAATTGGAAGAGAAATAAAACAGTAGCAATGGCTACAAAGAGAAATCGCTTGATCATTGTTCTCCTAACGTGGATTGGATAGTGATAGGTTTATCAAAACGGTTTTCCCTCATCACTGGGACAGGGAAATTAAAGGCATAAATTATATGATGCCATCCTAGTTGCCCTCTGTGACCATCTAATTGTTAAATTTCTCACTTTTTTACTCCGATCTGGCAAGAAGACCTAAGTATAATTACTAGGTTGTTTTTACCGTTTCAGATTTTCCAGTCCTGCTGTCACTTTAGCAGAGTCAATCTTGTTGCCTTGACTAATCCCATCAACTGTCTCCATGCCACTGGTAACATAGCCGAATACAGCATAATCACCATCGAGAAACTCTAAGTCAGAGAGGGCAAAATAGAATTGAGAGGAAGCAGAGTCGGGCGCTTGGGAACGTGCCATAGCCACTGCACCACGGGTATGTTTGAGGACAACAGGGGGAGCAGAAAATCCTGCTTGACGACCTAATCCTGTACTGTAGGTTGGCTTGTCCTCTCCTTCCAGTTTAATTTCGAGGGGAATATTGCGAGAGCGCTTAGTTTTGGGGTCAACATAGCCTCCTGTTCCCGTTCCTTGGGGATCACCCCCTTGAGCGACAAAAGGCTGGGGATCTTTGACCACTCGGTGGAAGGTTAAACCGTTATAAAAGCCTTGATCTACTAAATCGATGAAGTTTCCTGCTGTAATGGGGGCATCTTCCCCTCTAACTTCGATCATAACAGGCGCTCCATTAATCACCATTTCAACGGTAGCATTACCGTCTAAACGAGGTAAATTTGAGACAGTGTTTTGTGCTGTGGTTTCTGTGGGAGTCTCAGAAGCTTGATCAGATGGGGTATCTGGAGTGGAGCAGCTAGTTAATAAGAGACTACTAACCAGCAGTAAGCAGAGTAAGGAATTTACCCAGTTTATTTTGGATTTTTTGAATTGAAGCATTTAAAGTGTTCCGTTTTATTACAATCCTTCTAGGGGAACGGCTAAAAATCGAGCCAGTTGCGCTCCTTCGTTTTCTAATTCAGATAAAGGAAGGGGTTGGCCGACTCTGGTTAAGGGGATATCCCGGCGCTGTTTGACCTTAAGGTAGAGGGCTCGTTTGGGGCTTAATCCTTCTTTAATATCAGCTTTAACCGATTGAACGTCTTTAAGATCGCAGATCAGTTCAATTTTTCGATTTTTGCCAGGAAAACCCCAGCGAAAAATGGTTAATTTTCCCGTTTCTTTGTTAAATTCGTTATAGCCTCCGCCAATGTTGAGCAGAAGGCTAAGAAATAAATACAAAGCAACTAATGTTCCCGCCACTCCATAGAACAGGAGAGCAATGCCTTGGGGGATAAATTGGAGAGAAGTGGTATCACTGACAATTAGGAAATTAACTTTAAAATAAGCGGATAAACCGCCTAATAAAAAGCCAATGCCCCCAATCGATGCAATAACTGCTAAAAAATAGTTACTGAACCGCCGTGAGCCGATCACTTCTTGCCGTAAGATTTGGCTATCTTGTGCCATTGGGGTTTAAACGAATAAAAACGACATTATTAAATTTTACTTTAAATTTGGGATGGAGTGGGTTTGATTTACCCATCAAAAGTTTGATTCCTTCCTAAAGTAAGGTGATATTTGATTCTAAGTCCATCAGAATTCAGCCCAAGATACCAATTGTCGCTTGATTAATTGCTGACATTTGCTCAGATGATCTTGAAGAACTGTTTCAGCCATCGGTTTTAGCCCCTTTCCCTTTGTGGTTGGCGCATATCGATGGGGATAACTCCAACGACTTCCATTGATCATTAAGCTATAACATATTGTTCTTGGAATGACTTTATGCCAAGTTTTTTGCTCTTTAATATGATAGATAGAACCTGAACTTAATGAGACGTTGATAACAGGTAATAATTCAGAAGATTTAAGATCAGATGTGAAAAACAAATCCATATCATAATCACCTTCTAAAATTAACATTGAACTTGGCCATGGATGGGGATGAGCAAATGACTCATGAGCTTCACAAGCTTCAAAGCGATGTAAACAAATACGGGTTTCTTTGTACATCATAAAAGCACGGTAAGTATAGGGTTTGCGTTTATTAATAACAATAGATTCCCAGCGATTAAGATTAGTGGTAGCTTCCAAGGCAATTGTAGCTGCTTGATATATATCTATCATGATCAATATGTTTAGCGATTGATTACCTAATGCTAATTTATCAAAAATATTTTGTTAATTATTAATATAATTGACACTTTTTAAACTGTTACTTTTGCTCATCTAATTTGAGAATTAATAGCATAACAGATAATTATTTATTAATAGGAAAATTATCTAAAAAGTCTAGTATTAATTTTAGTAATTACAAAAATATAATAACAGATTATAGAGCGAATTTGATATAATTGCTATTATTCTAATAATTTTTCTTCTATGACACAATCTTATTCTCTGAAACCTATTGTTTATTTTATTGGTGCAGGACCTGGAGATCC
>JBFRWQ010000111.1:0-10467 GCA_051439665.1 Microcystaceae cyanobacterium
AAATAGGAGCAGGGGTTCTTTTTTCAATTCTGTACCAAGGTTTACGATGTTTTGTTAAATAACGCTCGTGGTATTTCATTTGTACACCTAGTCGAATATAGTTACTGACAGCTACTGTTTGAGCATCCGTTATATCTAAACAGTAAACGGGCTGATCTTTGATATGAAGTTTCATAAAATCATTATTGGTAAAAATAGATTGTCGTATTAGTTGACTCTTTGTTATACATTTACATACGTGATTATTATCTAAGTTTAATTCTTCAATTTTTGATTGAGTCAATGCAAAAAACTCATTTGCTCCCGTTGCAATTCCTCTTGTAAATTTTCCATAATTCGATAATTGACAAAAGCCATGAGGAATTTCTTGTTTAAAAAATAAGGACAGGATAATAGGTGTCCATTTTTGATTGTAGGGGAAATTAAATCTATCAACTGTGTGCTGGTAAAATTGACTGAGATTATCTATGGTTTCTAGTTCTTTATTTGTTAAAATACGAGTGATTTTAATGGGTTCATCTACTCGATTATTTTCACAGAGAAGCATACATATTGTAGTAGTAACATCAGGAAAAACATCTTTCTCATTTTCAAAGATAACAATTTGTTTTAATAAATAATTATCTAAAAGACTTTTCTTAATTTCCTTGCCATATCCTGTATTAAAAAACTCAAATGGCATAATAAAAGCTAGTCTTCCTTGATCATTTAGCTGTTTCAATGACTTAGCCAGAAAAACTGAAGAAAGATTAGAGTATCCACCCAGTTTTTTACCTATTTGTTGTTCAATTTTGGGTAATATATGATGTCTTTGCAGAAACTTTTGAAATCTTATGTAGGGAGGATTGCAAATAATTGCATCAAAACAAGACAGATCAGATTCAAGATAATCTTTATTCAGAATAGTGAGATTTTGTGCTTGGCTTAAGCTATTTAAGTAGCTAAGAATATGTTGATCAATTTCATATCCTGTAAAATGAAGGTCTTTTTCTAAAGCAATGTGACTAATTTCTTCATAGAAGATACCTAGACCAAATGCAGGATCTAGTATGGTTTTTGGTGATTTTTCCATAATCCATCTAGCCATCAGTTTTGCTACTAAAGATGGGGTGAAAAATTGACCATACTCTTTTCTATAGCCAATGGAAGTTTCTGCAAGGTATTCAACGTATTGTATATTAGCCATTGATAATGACCCTCTCAAATATTTCTTGATCAAGATAACCTTTACTGCTTTCAAAAGTTACATAAAACAGTAAACGGCCTCTATTCAATTCTTTTAACATAGATTTATGTTTTGGCATATCAATTTTTCCAATTATTTCTCGTCCTATATTAATGTTAATCTTGACAGTTGTTTTTCTTTGATTTTTTACATCTCTTTCAATAGAAAATATTGTTCCTTCGTTGTCCTCTTGAGTAACAAGCTGAAGAATTTCGTAGAATGATATTATATATGCTTTGTCAAAAAATACTTGTAAGTAAAAGTGTTTAACATTATATTTTTGTATCCATCTATTGACTAAAGCGATATCTTCCATCTTGGGAGTAATGCTAAGATAGTCTCTTTTGTGTAGAATCTTAATGTTTTCTTTCAAAGCTTTCAATAAATTTGTTAATTGTTGTAAGTCAGGAGTAGAAGACCATGATGGCCTCCTAAAGTCCAATTCTTTAAAAGTTTCATCAGTTGCTTCTGCAATCAGGTTATAAATTGTTTTGTTTTTCTTTTCTAGTAGCTGACCTAGATAACTACTAATAATTGCTTCACGGATAGAATTACATTGATTAATAGCACTTTGTTGTCTTTGCTCCATATAAGCTCTATACTTTTCAACTAAAAAAGAGCTTGATCTAACTTCTATTGCAGCTATTGCTTTCTTGATATTTTCATCATTTTCAAGATTTACCTTTTGGTCGGGAAAATCATTTGTTTGGTAGATCAAAATATCAGGCTTTTTCCCAATCATATTGAGTTCTTGTTGATACGATGTATAGAACTCTGCAAAACCTTGCTCACCTGCTGCAATAGCATCAGAACGTCCATATTTAACTGCAAAATAGTCTTGAGAAAACTCATTGATTGCTTGAAAAACAACTTGTTCAGCCCAATCTCCTTGTTCTTTATTGGTTAAAAACTCAGAACTTGCCATTGTAGGAGGTTTTCCTGTTATTTGTATTTCTGTATTGATAGCAAGTGGAGATTGCTCGATTAGCTCTTGGATTTCGTCTCTATACACTGCCAAAACACCTTTTTATCCTATATCACTCTAATTATAACACCACATTGAGCTAACAGAGCATTAAAGAAAAAAAGTCGGTTTAGTAAATTTTAGACATCGTAATCTGACTCATTTTCTGATCTCCTTATTCTGATTTAGTAAACCAACTAAAATATAAAGACTTACTCCACTCTTTAAGCGGAAAGACAACGTAAGTAATCGGATTAATCGTAACAATAATATCTCGAAAATCTCGTTTGGCTAAACTAATAATCTGTTTTGCTACCCAGTCGGCTGACATCACACCAATAGGGTTTAAATTGCTTTTAAAAGGACCTAAAATTAACTTCCGAATGACACAAGGCGAATCTAAACGACGTAGGGTAATTAAATCACCAATGGTGCGTTTACTGAGTTCATAAAGGGGACTAATAGCAGGACTAATTTCTGCTTCTGAGGTATTAATCCAAATTTCCTTACAGGCTTTATCTTTATTCGTTTTAATGGTTTTTAAGAATAATTCCATCAATCGCCAAACTGAAAACGCATTCACTTGATATGACTTTTCAATTGCTTCTGAGGTTCTTTGTTCATGAACATTGATCCCATGATTAATAATTAAAATATCAATCTTTTCTAATTCAGATAATAAATTTTCTTCTGCTCCCACTTGCCATGTTAAGGTTTTAATGGGTTTAGTTTCGCCCTCAATATTCAAAGAAATTTCTTGATCTTTTGAGGTTAAAGCAATCACTTTCGCCTGATTCAAGCAGAGTTCTCTTAATAATGCTTGTCCTAATGTTCCCGATGCACCTGTGACAGCAACGGTTTTTCCTTTTAAAGATAATGCTGTTCCCATAATTTTATCAACAAAGGTAAATGTACCACAATAATATGCTTTTTGGTTATCAAAATGATGTCGCCAATGATAGGGACGATTTACCATCCATTTTGAGGGAAGCTGTTTAAATTCCCCTGGAAGATGGGTTAAATCGGTTAATTCATCTATATTAGGAACCCCTAACCCTCTTGCGATCGCAGTCCCTAAAAACCCTATTGTATAAATCGATCCCAACCAGCTAACCCCATGATAGGGAATCTGCCAAATCATCCCTAATAGGGGGCATAATAAGCTAAATCCTAGCATAACAAAGGCTTCAGGAACATCATTATACCAATGGGCTTTACGGTAAATTTCTTCACTGATAGGGGTTAAATTAGGGCGAAAGACACGATGGTGCCATGAGTGCAGACGATATAAGGGTTGCCAATAATGGGATAATAAATGATAACTATCTCTTATTAATTCTACCCAGAGAATGGAGATAAAAGCGATCGCACTGGTGGTTACAATGGGCAAAAGCAACATATTACAATGAGTTTTCTCATCAAAAAAGGCATACAAGATACTAATTATAGATGAAGGGTGGCAATACTGTTTGCTTAAGTGTGGGGAGTGTGGGGAGTGTGGGAAGTGTGGGGAGAATGAATACCTCCACCTCTTCCCTCTCTCTGTCTCGAAAGATAACCAACAAACCCCTTAAAAATTATGATGATTACTAATCGCATCGGTTAATTTTTCTGTCACTTCAGCCACCGATATTACCCCTAATTCCCCTGATGCACGGGTACGAATGCTTAAAGCATCAGATTCTACTTCTTTAGCCCCCACAATCGCCATAACAGGTATTTTTGCCTTCTCTGCATTGCGAATTAACTTAGCTAGTCGTTCCCCAGAATTATCGACTTCAGCCCGTATTCCCTGTAACTGCATTTGACTGACTACTTTCTTAGCATAGTCTAATTGAGCGTCACTGACGGGTAATAAACGAATCTGCACGGGAGACAACCATAAAGGAAAATCACCTGCATATTCCTCGATTAAAATCCCCATTAAGCGCTCTAACGACCCAAATGGCGCTCGGTGAATCATAACTGGCCGCTTTCTTTCCCCATCTTCAGCCATATATTCAAGGTCAAAGCGCTCTGGTAAATTATAGTCAACCTGTACTGTTCCCAGTTGCCATTCCCTTTCCAACGCATCTTGGAAAATAAAGTCCAGTTTCGGACCATAAAATGCTGCTTCCCCTGGCGCTTCAAAATAGTTCATATCTAGGGTTTGTACCGCACGACGGATGGCATTTTGCGCTTTTTGCCATGCTTCATCAGAACCAATATATTTATCTGACTCAGGATCACGGAAACTTAAGCGGGCTTTAAAATTCTTCAGTTGTAAACTCTTAAAGACAGAAAGAATCAAATCAACCACATCTAAGAATTCTTGATCTAATTGGTCAGGAGTGACAAAAAGATGGGAATCATCTACGGTAAAGCCTCGAACACGGGTTAAACCGCCTAATTCCCCTGATTGTTCGTAACGATACACTGTACCAAATTCTGCTAACCGCATAGGTAAGTCCCGATAAGAGCGTAACTCATTCTTGTAAATTTGGATATGAAAAGGGCAATTCATTGGTTTAAGAACAAAACCCAGTTCTTGTGCGGCTTCATCCACATTTCCCGCCATCATAGGGAACATATCTTCCTTATAATTTTGCCAGTGACCCGATATCTTAAATAAATCTACTCTACCAATGTGAGGAGTCACAACTGGAAGATAACCCCGTTTAATTTGTTCTTGTTTTAAGAAATCTTCTAAGGTTGAACGAATCAGTGTTCCTTTCGGAGTCCATAAGGGTAGGCCGGGACCCACGGGATCAGAAAAAAGGAATAATCCTAATTCTTTACCCAATTTACGATGATCTCGTTTTAAAGCTTCTTCCTTACGCCGTTTATATTCTTTTAGCTGTTCAGGTGTTTCCCATGCTGTCCCATAGATACGCTGAAGTTGGGCTTTGGTTTCATCTCCTCGCCAATATGCACCTGCGATGGTTTCCAAGTCAAATGCTTTAGGGTGAAGATCACCTGTGGTTTCTACATGAGGACCAGCACAGAGATCCCACCATTGATCGCCTAAATAATAGAGAGTAATCGGTTCTTCAATTCCTTCCAGAATTTCTAGCTTATAAGGCTCATTTATGTCTTTAATACGCTTTTCTGCTTCCTCACGGCTGACTTCTTCCCGAATAACGGGTAGTTTTTTGTTGATAATTTTGATCATTTCCTTTTTAATATCCTTAAGGTCCTTTTCAGTAAAAGGTTCAGGGACATCAAAATCATAGTAAAACCCTGTTTCTGTACAAGGTCCAATGGTGACTTGTGCTTGAGGAAAGCGCTTTTGAACCGCCATGGCCATTATATGTGATGCGGTATGACGAATACGTTTCAGTTTATCTGATTCGCTGGTACGGGGGAGTTTGATAAGTTCTTGCTGTTCAGACATGACGGCGCTTAAGTTGAATTAATGATGATTGTGTCTATTTTCTATCTTATGCTAGTCTATTGCCAATCTAAATGATGTGTACAATCTAACCCACTTCTGTAGCACAGGTTTCTAGCCTGTAACTTGTCTCATGTATCACAGGCAAGATGCCTATACCACATTACCCATCTCAATGATTTGTACAATCTAGCCTACTTCTGTAGCATAGGCTTCTGAATCTACTATTCTAGCTTAAACAATTCACCCCCAATCCATCTCTTGTCTCAAGTTAAGCTTTGTTAAAAAAGTTAAAAAACTTGTTTCGTTAACGAATAAACAATAAAAGTCGGTGATGGACAAAGCTCATTCTACTTATAAAAATACTGCGTAGATACTTACTTCTTAAGTTCTTGTTAACTTCCTAAACTACTATGGTCAAAATAGGGAAAGTGAGAAAAACTGGTAGAAGATGCTAGAAAATAAGAGAACGTCTAAGTATCATTCACCTTTTTTCTGACAATCAGGTTATGACTTTGACAGGAGAACAAAGATTATGGTCAACTTAACCCTAAAATTCTACAAAAGGTGGAACAACCATCTGAGTCAAGTTTATCCTCATCATCATCATAGTATTACGACTTGGTTAGTGAATACAAGCGCTGATCATTGTCATCAACTGTCCAGTGAAGAAATGAGTCAACTGATAACATATCGTTACCAAATTTTGGCAAAAAGATATGTAAACACTTCACAAAAGCAGGCATATAATCGATTAATTGCTCGTTTAGCCGCAATTATCCTAGCTTATACTCCTATTCAACAAAAAATTAACCAGAAAAAGCTTTCTAAAAAGGATATTGTTCATTTAACACAACAGTTAGTCGCAAAAATTCTTCATCATGATCCTAACTTTCAAAAAAACCTCAACTGGATCAGACAATGCACATCTGACGAAGATCTCAAAAATGCTTTGACACTGGCTAGTTTAGAAGAATATGCTGGGAGAATGATTGGGGAAAAACCTCTTATTTTGCATCATTTACGCCATTTATTAACGAATTACTCATTTTTAGCTGTTTAAAAAGACCTATTCTACCATTATCTCATGACCCGTTAAGGTTATTTCCAGTCCTTAACGGGTCATTTTATATGGGGAGTGTGGGGAGAATGAAGACTTCCCTCTCTCCTCCCTCTTTATCTCAACAGATAATCAACAAACCGAACAGTATTGCCTCTCTTCCTACCTCACTTAATATTAACTTTTGCAACAGCATCATGAAGAAATTTAAATGATTTGTAATTAAGTGTTGCGAAAAAAATAATTTAATCAAGACATATTAAAAAACATATAAATTCAAGTAAATTTAATATATTTTTGTTTTTCTTTTTAAAAGACAAAAATAATTTATTTAAGATTAAGGAATATAAGAATTGATAAAATAAGTGCTACTTTTGGCAAAATAACTCAATAATTAAATAAATCTCAAGACTTTAAAGCAACAAAAAAAAACGATGCTATAACGAAAATGCAATATTCATTAGGTATTAACAATGATTTGGAAAATTAATCCATTACTTATTTCTGCTGCGACGGTTCTAACTTTAATCGCACCCAATGTACAAGCACAAGTGGTCACTGAGACACTCCTAACAAATACAACCGGTCCATCGAACCCTGGACCTCCTTTCATTCTGGATACGGGAGGACTCGGATTAGCTGCCATTCACGGTGTAGATCTTTCTGTAGGAACGACTAATTATGATTTTTGTTTTGAATTTGGTGGATTTGATGATGTATATGCTGAGGGTCGTACAGATATATGTAATGGTTTCATTAGTGCGCCAGAATTCGACAGCAATTCACTTCCTAGTGAAGCTTTTGCCGACGAGATTGCAACGGATCTTTTGACAGCCTTAAACGATAATCAGGATATCATTCGAGCGCTAGGAGAATCAGTCCTAGACTCCTCTTTTTCTTTTGGTATGAATCGCATTTCCGTTCCTTTTAATCGTCCAGTTGAAGGGGATGTAGGTTTGAGTTTATCCTATTCGGGCACTGACGCAATTTGGGACGAATTATCGAGAGGTGATAACCTTGCTAGTGGTGGGAATCTTTTTGTTCGCTTTCAAGCAACATCTACACCTCCTGAACCAGTCCCTGAACCTTCTGGTCTTTTGGGAATTTTCTTAGCAGGTGTTTCTCTAAATTTAATGGGTCGCCGTTCTAAGTTTTTCTAAGTCCCGACCTTTCAAATGTTTTTTCTATCCATCTCTGTAGTTGTTGTGACAATTAAGAGATGGCATTTTTTTAATTAACCGAAAAATCAATTTACCTGTACCAAATTGTTTCCACTTGAGTCGCTATTTCTTCTAATTGCTGACGAGAAGGAAGAAAATCAGGGACTAAAATGGTAATATGTCCTAGTTTACGTCCCTGACGGGCTTCCTGCTTGCCATACCAATGTAAATGAGCATGGTTAATTTGACTTAATTGAGCTTTTTTCTCTTCATAGTCTGTCTGCTTGTCTTCTAACCCCAATAAGTTAACCATAACAGCCCCTTTTGTCCTAAGACTGGGATTTCCTAAAGGCAGATCCCCAACCGCTTGTAGCTGCATAGCAAATTGGGACGTATAACACCCATCTAAGGTATAATGACCAGAATTATGGGTTCGTGGTGCAATTTCATTAACTAGAACCTGATTATCTGCATTTAAAAAGAATTCTATGCCAAAAATGCCGATAACTTCTAATTGGGTAACTAGATCAATAGCAATGCGGTTAATTTCTTCGATAATAGAGTCAGGAAGAGCAACTGGAGTAATAACCCAATGACAAACCTGATTTTTTTGGTAGGTTTCTACTACGGGGTAAACCCTTGTTTCTCCTTGAGCGCTCCTTGCTACCATAACCGCTAATTCTTTTTGGTATGGGATAAACGCTTCCCACATTAAGGAGGAAACAGGAATCTTATCTATTATTTTAGCTAATTCTGCTTTATTTTTGACAATAAAAGTGCCTTGCCCATCATAACCATGACGACGTGCTTTTAAAACCAAGGGAAAGGTCAAGTTATTTAATTCTTCTGGGGAAAAAGACTCAAACCGACAAAAGGGGGGAACGGGTAAGCCAATTTCCTGTAAGTAACAACGTTGATCATATTTATCTAAAAGAGGAGAGAGGGCAGCTAAACTAGGCCGAAAACAGATCCCTTGGTCTTGAAGCGCTTTTAATCCTTGTAAATCAATAAATTCGTTCTCAAAGGTGATCACATCGCATTGTTGTGCTAACTGGGTGGTTGCCCTGACATCCTCAATTTCTCCCAATACCACACCTGCCGCAACGGAAACCGCCGGATCATTGGGGTTAGGGGTTTGTACAAAAAGTTGTACCCCCAATTGATCCGCTTCTTGACCCATCATCCATGCCAATTGACCCCCGCCAATGACACCAATTCTTTTGATCTTCATCTTCTAAGGACACCCCAAGGACTGGCGAGTACTCACGCCTGTTTTTGAGTTCACTCCATCGGCAATTTGGCATAATTTCATGATTTCTTCCCCATCTAGCACGGCAAAGGAGAAATCTGCTCCTGTAATGTCAACATTTTTAAATTTTGTGCGTAGCATAATAGCTTCAGCAAAAATCGCATCCCGTAAGTCTGTTCCATCGAAACTGGATAAATAAGCGAGTCCATTGGTTAAATCTGCTCCTTGAAAGTTAGCATTAACGATCAAAGAACCGTTGAAAACAGCGCCCCGTAAATCAGCCTTCTCAAAGTTCGTCTCTGTGAGATCCACATTGGTAAATTGGGCAGTTTGCAGGTTTCGTGCCGAAAAATCCTGACCTTTCAAAATTTGGTCTTCAAAGCTGGCTGCTGCACCCGTTACCGCCGAAGAACTCGCTGCTTGAGCCGAAAGGGGAGACAATAAAAAGATCCAAGTAAAAATTAAAGTAACAATTACCCAACAAGACTTCATAAACTTAATGTCCCTTAATCTATGATGATTTTTTGTGCCTTATCTAAATTACCACGGAGAGGGGCGTTAATTGGGAGTCAGTTATAATAGAGTGAAATGCGATCGCTTTTGCCAGCGCTTAGGATTGACACTACTATAATATATAGTCATCCCATCTTTTAACTTTGTCACTCTCTATACCTATTTTCTATGAATTATCAATTTTTAAAGCATAAAACATTGATTCGCTGGATCTTTGCTAGTCTTCTCCCCCTTAGTTTAATTTATCACCAGGTTAATGCTCAAACTGCCCCTAATAATCCTTTAACGGTTCGTTCCGATATTCAAGAAGCCAATTCTGAAACAGGTGTGGTTACAGCAAGAGGCAATGTACAAATTTATTATCCTGCTCGTAATATGCAAGCAACAGCAGCACAGGCGCAATATTTCAGCAAAGAACGGCGCTTAGTGTTAACAGGCAATGTTTATGTATTGCAAGATGGTAATAGTATGCGTGCCGAAATTATGACCTATCTGGTGGATGAAGGAAGATTTATTGCCACACCACAACCCACTGAGCAGGTAGAATCAATTTATCTCCTTGAAGATGAAGAAAACACTGAGACTCCCTAATGTAATCTTAATATAAGATATGATGTAACTGAGGCTCAAGTCATCTAATCAGATATAGGAGTTTAACCTATGAACAATGAACCTGTAACAGTCACCTATTCCCTTGAGGAAGTCTTAACCCGATTAGAACAGAAGATTGATAGTCGATTGGAGCAACTAGAACAGAAGATTGATAGCTTACAGCAAGATGTAACCGAGCTTAAGGTGGGACAAGCTCGATTAGAAGAAAGATTATCAGGTGAGATAGGAACGTTAGAAGAGAAAGTTGATGGTATCTCTAAACGACTTGATTATCAGGAATTTATTAATCGAGGGGTGATTGTTGGCTTAATTCT
>JBFRWQ010000112.1:0-9830 GCA_051439665.1 Microcystaceae cyanobacterium
ATCCCGCTTGGAATGCGCCGCCACAAGGAGAAAGAGCCATTGATATTGCTCGTCGTGCGTCTAGGGTATTGGAAGAAATTGAACAAACCTATCCAGATGGTAATGTGTTAGTTGTCTCTCATAAGGCGACTATTCGCATCATGTTATGTCATTTGATGGGAATTGATATTGGCCGGTATCGCGATCGCTTTGAAATGCCAGTGGCTGCCCTTAGTATTGTAGAATTAGCTCATCAGGGTCCTTTATTTCATTGTATTAGCGATCGCTCCCATCTCAGTCCCGAATTGCGAGCACTTCCTTGGACTTAACTAAAACATATAATTCTCCTTATTCAAGAATATATAAGCGTGCATTTTACTCTCTCTAGGAAAAGGTTGATAATGAAAGAGTAAACTTCTTTTTTGTTGCCATTTGCTTAATTCTTGTGAATTAATTTCAGTTTCAGGTAAAATAACAATCAGATCATTGTCATTTGGCATTGGTTGCTTAAAACAATGGTGATATTGACTCCAATAGACACAGGTATTGTTGTCAAAAAAATCTAAAGGACTGGTTAACATATAATCTTTTTGATCACCTTTAGATAGGGGTAAAGTATCAACTAAATCAAGGCTTTTATATTTTAGAAAACAAGAAAGATAATATAATTGATGTTGTTGAGCATAAGGAAAATATAAGGTCATTAATTGATTAGGATATTGTTGAGCATAGGTCTTTAAAAATTCTGTTATTTGTACTCTTCCATCAATAAAATTGAGACGGCTAAGATAAAGCTTAGGGGTTTGAGCAGTATTTTGGATTAAAATTGCTGTACCAAGTATCAGAAATAATACTTTTCTCCAGTGTGAAGCAAGATTGGTATAAATAGTATGAGTTATATAAAGCGTCGCTATCAAATCAACAGGAGCTAGGTAATAAGTATTAATTAGCCCTAGTTTAACATAAGCAGCAAAATAAATGAGTGTTCCTAATGCGATCGCATCCCAAAACGGTTCATAAAATTGACGTGCTATAGTTAATAAACTGAAGCGAATAGTTAGGGTAATTAAAAAAATAGTCAATATTATATCTGACTTAATATAATGCAGGAAAGTATCTTGAGGACTAGCTGAACGAGAGGTTGCATACTCTAGACTTTGATAAGGTAGATTAATTCCCAAATATAATAAGATAAAAACTAAACATAGCGTTAGTATTATTAACTCTATATGATATTTTTTAAAAAAGTAAAAATAACTATTTTGTTTTAATAACTGTCGATCTTGATAGAAGCAAGAAATTAATCTGATTAAGGCAAAAGTCGCAAATAAACTAACCGCAGGTTCTTTATAATATAAACTAAAGTGAGTGGCAATTAAAGCAATTCCCCCAAAGAAATAAAGACGAGACTTGCTGTAAGCTTGGATAGCAACCATAAAAATAATTATCCAAAACATCAGGTTTCGTTCTGGGATTGTTAAGCTGTCAAAAGAGTGAAAGAAACTAGGAATGGGGAGAATCAAACTAATAATGATTAAACGAACAGAAATAGGCGAAAAATTTAATAGTTTCAATAAGCCAAGAATGATTACCATCAACTGGATGAGAGAAAAAGCAAAATACCAAGTTGGATCTTGACGATTGGTTAATAATTCCCATAAATGCCATTCTTGATGACCTAATGGGAAAAAACGTCCTACTATTGGCCAAATAGGGTAATAATAAGGGAAACCTTTTAAAACAGAATCTGTAAATATATCATTGTCATAGTTAGCAAAGTCTTGCTTATAGATGATCAAGAAACTATAGAAACCAAGAAAACAACAAAATATTAAAATTGAGAATAAATTAGCTTTCTTGTTCTTTAATAAAGTCGTGATCTTGTTCAAATCATAGCGTTGAAAATTTATTGGCTTAAAGATAATCTCTTTTTCTCTTACAAAAGCCACTAATGTATAAATAATGAGTAAGCCTAGAATAATCCCCCAAATATTAATAAAATGAGGAATTAGGAAATCAGAAATAGCTTTCTGTGTTAATTGCATATTAATTAAGATTAACTAGATTTCTTCTCTGAAAAATGCTGTTTGATTACCTCCCATTTAGAACAATCCCAATAATCAATATGGGAAATGATCTTATCCTCCTCATTTAAGATTAACTCACTTCGTCCTGGGATGGTAATAGATGGTTTCCAAGGAAGGGGAGTCGTCCATGATAAACGCCATTTGGTATGAATAATGTTGTCCTGTTGATAGATTTCTTGTACCTCTAGCTTCATTTCCTTTAACCATTGAGTCATCATCCCAATCATGTCCTGATAGCGCTTAATTCCTCGAAATTCATTGAGGGGATCTTTAAAATAAACATCCTCTGCATAAATAGTGTAGGTTTGGTTATAGGGAAAACGTTGATAATCAGCTTTAACAATATTAAGAGTATCCATTGGGAACAAATTTTCAGAAAAGATAGGTCATAGGGACTGTCCCTAATTCCATACTATACCCTTGCCTTTAAAAATTATTCAAGCAACCCCTGGTCTAACAACCACAGAACGGATTTTTCACCTAATTGCAGAAGCACCTCAAGGAATTACTGTTCGGGAACTTAGTGAACGATTAAATCGTCCCGTCTCTATGGTTAATCTTTGTCTAAAAGTATTGATAGCGCATAAAGAAATTTGTTTTACCCAATCTACTAAAGGACAACACCCAATCTATAGACTGTCTTCATCAAAATCTCTCAGTGCATAGTGAAGAGTATTATAGGGAAAAAGAGTAAGAGAAGATGAGCAAATCATTAATATTTGTTAATAAGCCAGAAATGAAACCAATCTCTTAGTCTTCATCAAAAAAGGCGACAATAAGTAATATTTCCGTTTTTTATCTGATGAAACAGAGGTTACAAACTGTTGTTGAGAGTGTATCTCTTCAGTTTTGAGATCAGATTGAGGCCGACTGGCGTAAAATAATAAGCTCACTGTTAGCAGTAAAGATGTTACTAAAACACCTAATTTTTCCATTGTTCTACACTCCTACACAATAAATCACCACACAATCAACCGAGTCGTTAGAATAATCTTGTCGGTTTGTCCCATGCTAACACCTCTTTTTCAAAAGGTTAAGATTAAATTTGATAACTTTTATGAATTGTCAAAGAGAGTAAAATTTAAAGAATCTATGTTAACAAATGATTAAGATCGTCAAGTCTCAAAACCTCATATATATTGGAAAGAGTGATGGATCAAAAAAAAATAATCCTTCCCATACATGGCTGACTCAACCTTTGACTTAACAAGCATCCAGATAATGGCGATTCTACGTCATTATGGCTTTGATCTGCGAGGATATACCCCTCTTGAGTTACTTGAGCAATGGGAAAGGGGATATTCTGCTATCTGGATTCGTTTAGCTGTCATTGAAGCGCTATATCAAGGTCGTTACAAAGCCCTGTCGGTTGAGCAAATTTTACAACATTGGTTACGCAAGGGAAAACCTACGATCCATTTTAACCATGAGTTTGAGCGCTTAATCTGTCATAAATTACCCCAGGGAATGGAAAGTTCCTCAACCTCTGGGGGGTTAGAAGAGTTATCAAACAGCAATACAGACCCCAAAAAATATTTAAGCGATAATAATCCTAAAATAGATAATGAAGACTCAGAAGATCCTCCTTTCTCTCCCCAGTCCCATTTTAAGGAGGATGCAACACCGATTTCTCAAGGGACGGCCATTTGTCAATTTATCCCTCGTATTGATCATTCCTCTTCTTATGCCAAATTAAGAGAAGCAGTGTATAAAGGATTAGAACAAGGTAACAACTCTCAAAACCCTGAATAATACCAAATCAGGTTGATATACCCCAGTTATAAATGAGGTAATGCAGGAGACAGAAGGGTTTCAGGCAAAAAAAGAAAACTAGGTTTTATATGGCGGATCTGCTATGATACCTGACACCAGACTCATTATCCCTACCCAAATACTTATTCAACAAGCCCTAGTATAGATAATGAAAAGTCAGTCAATTAATGCTATGATAGCATCGTCAAAAAGTTTACACTACTTTTAAACTGGTGGTAAACACTAATATTGAATCTATCTTTGAGAAGAAAAACCAATGCTTTTATCAAAAAAACAAAAGTTTATCTTTATTCATGTTTATAAAAATGCAGGAACTAGTATATTTAATGCTCTGAAACCATTTATTGTTAATCAATGGGAAGATTTAGCTACACGCATCTTAAATAGACTACATATTTCTCCCCCTTTTGATCCTCAACCTTTTAAGGATGATATTAATCTTTTAGGATATGAATTTTAAAAGACTGATTTCTGTAATTTTGAAAGCTTCTTTTATATTTTTAGACTAAAAATCACACTCAGGACTTATTGAACATTAAATTACGCTATTATTTTATATGCTCTATATTTGTGTGATATGAAATCGGACTTATAAAACCTAGTTTTTTTTAGCCTAAAACCCTCCTGCCTTCTGCCCCCTGCCCCAGCGCATGAGTGCGTAGCACTATAGCATCCTGCATTATCTTTAGAAATTGTATTAACAGAACAGAGAAACTAAAAAACGGAGAATCCCTTAAGATCCTCCGTAAATTATCAGGGTGCATCTACTGGTTTCAGTCTATCATTAGACTTCCGCTTTGCCAGAAGAAACAGCAATTTATTGATAATTTGTAATGAAATTTTACTCACCTTAAATTTCTTGATGACGGACACGGCGAATATTTAAAATATCACTCATCTTATGAATTCGCTGTATGACCTGCTCTAGTTGCTGATGATCCCGAATATCGAGGGTTAATTCAATAATAGCGGGTTGACCTGGATTGGTCTTGACTCCTGCATTGCGCACATTAATACTTTGATCACTCAAACGCAATAAAATATCTTTAAGGACACCAATACGATCCAAGACCTCAATTTGCAGAGCCACAGGGTAGGTTAAACTATTCCCCTTACCATCTGTCGGATTCCAACGAACGGGAATTAAGCGCTCACCTTCTACCGTCTCTAGATTAGGACAACCTTGGCGATGAATGGCAATTCCTTTCGCTCCACGGGAGACAATCCCCATAATGGCTTCACCAGGGAGAGGATGACAACATCCAGCAATGTAATAAACCAGTCCTTCAATTCCAGCGATGGGAGAGGTACTTTTGGGGGAAGAATCGTTACTTTTCTCGTTAAAGCTGGTAATTTCCTCGCTCTTAGGTTCTTGCTCTGTTACTGTTACTTCTCGCCAACGGTTAACCACTTGATTGAGGGTAACTTCCCCATAGCCCACCGCCGCTAATAAATCATCAACTGTCTGGAAATTACAGCGCTCTGCAACGGTTTGCATTCCCTCGGACTTGAGGATGGATTCTAAGCCACTTTTACCCAATTCTTGTTCCAGTATCTCCCGTCCACGGGTAATATTTTCTTCCCGTCGTGAGCGCTTGTACCATTGCCTGATGCGATGACGAGCGCTGGGTGTTACTACAAAATTTAACCAATCTAAGGTGGGATGAGCGCTTTTTTGGGTGACAATTTCTACTATATCCCCATTTTCCAAGGGTTTATCTAGGACTGTCCAGCGCCCATTCACCCGTGCCCCTTTCATGTGATTACCGACTTCGGTATGGATACGATAGGCAAAATCGACGGGGGTTGCGCCCCTCGCTAAAGAGATGACATCGCCTTGGGGCGTAAAGACATAAACATCGTCATCAAAGAGATTATCTTTTAAATTATCGACATATTCTTGAGCATCCTTCAGATCGCTCTGCCATTCTAGTAATTGACGTAACCATGTGAATTTTTCATCCTCTGATGTCAATTCACCAAACTCCGATCCCCCCGTCTCCTTGTACTTCCAATGGGCTGCAATTCCATATTCAGCGATATGGTGCATTTCTAGGGTCCGAATTTGAATTTCTAGGGGACGGCCATTTAAGCCTACAACAGTGGTGTGAAGGGATTGATAACGGTTGGGTTTGGGTAGTCCAATATAGTCTTTAAAGCGCCCTGGAATAGGACGAAAGGCATCATGAGCAATGGCAAGGGAACGATAACATTCCTCATTGGTGTTAACAATGATTCTGAGGGCAGCAATATCATAGATTTCGTGAAATTCTTTGTTCTGCCGTTCCATTTTATGATATATTCCATACAGATGTTTTGGTCTTCCCTGTAGTTCCACCACTTTAATACCCACGCTTTCGAGACGATGGCGTAACAGTTCCTTGATTTTTTCCAGTCTTACTTCCCGATCTACTCGTCTTTCTGCGACTAAAGACTGAATTCTGCGATAAGAATCTGGTTCAAGGTATTTAAAGGATAAATCTTCTAATTCCCACTTCACCCTCCAGATTCCTAAACGATTAGCTAGAGGTGCAAAAATTTCTTTGGTTTCTGTGGCAATGCGGATCTGTTTTTCTGGTTTTAGATGCTCTAGAGTTCGCATATTGTGGAGTCGATCAGCCAATTTAACCACAATTACCCGAATATCCTTAGCCATTGCCAAAAACATCCGACGAAAATTTTCCGCTTGATGTTCCGTTTTGCTAGAAAAGTTAAATTTTGATAACTTAGTAACGCCTTCTACTAAGAGACGAACCTCTCGGCCAAATCTTTGTTCGATATCTTCTGAGGTAATGTCGGTATCTTCTACTACGTCATGGAGAAAACCCGCCGCAATCATCGCTTTATCTCCCCCTAAATCCCTTAATAAGCCTGCGACAGCAACTGGATGGGCAATGTAGGGTTCACCTGATTTACGATACTGGCCTTCGTGCAATTGGTAAGCAAAGCTGAAAGCACGACAAATGAGTCCCACATCTTCAGCGCTGGGATTGGATTCATAATGGATCATACAATCCTGAAGCCAGCTAGGGATGATTAATTCTTGTTGGGGTTTAGGCGATTCGAGGGTAATGGCGTTCATGGCTTTATCGACGAGGGCTAAAGGGTGGGATTGCGTTGGATTAGGTTAGAATTAACATACCCTTGTGGCTTTGATTCTTCATTCTCGATCAATAAAAAGGGTATGGATTAATTTCTTGACTTGTCTTAATGATTTTTGATGTTAGAAGCAAATTTAGGGTAACTTCAACCTTGTTAAATTGTTTAATAATAATTAACAGATTCTACCGTAATTTTGTGTTCTATGCTACCGACTTTTTGGCAAACTCAATATCAAATTTTATTAGATCATCTTCAGGCTTTGCAAGGTTTGCTCGATTGTGAGGCGATAAAGTCCAGTGCGTTCAAAAAGGGCTTTGAACAGCTTAAGGAACATTTTTATCAGCAAATTGTCCCCCTTAAAGCAGATGAGCTTGATTTTTCTAGTCTATCACAATGGCAATCTCTACAAACGGAGTTGTACCGTATGATGCGTTTATGGGAAACAGATATGCTGTTTCTGCAATCTGCTCGTCAAGAAGAAACTCGTCAGTCTCGGTTAAAGCAAATTAGCGATCGCTTACAGACCATGATCCGATTTTGTACGGAAATCTTAACAGTAAACAGTAAACAGTAAACAGTAAACAGTAATCAGTAATCAGTAAACAGTGACAAGTTATTACCAGATGTATGATTCAGTTAAGGCTTTCAGATGAACCGATGGGTTGACCAGTGAATCGGGAATATTTAACCAATTGAGAGGGAGGATTTTCTGCGACTGCTATCATTCCTTTTTGCATATCCTCAAAGTAAATCACTCCTCCTGTGCGGTTTCCTACCATAAAGACACCATGTAAAAAATTGAAGTCAGATAGACGAATTAACAGTAAGTTATTAGGGGTTTGGTTAAAGAGTTGTTGACTAATAATATGAATAATCTTTTCAACTAGGGGCTGGCGGATTGCTTCTCCTACGTCAGTAAACTCCTCATGATCAGCAAAATGTGTCATAAAATATGACCATACATCAGCTAATTCTTCCTCATGAGAAAGCATTAATTTTAAGTTGTCTAACCGTTCAAAATTAATCATCTCTTACCTTACCTTTGCTAATGGTGAACGACTACGCATTTTATCATTTAACTGGGGACTGTTGGCTTCCAGACAGAAAAATATGCTTAAATCTGTTAGAATACTATCAAATTTGGCAGGTTACTAGATCTCTTATCACTAAAAGGTCAATAAGTTCAATGAATCACTTTTTTCTAATTATTGCTCATAAACCCCTTCGTTCTCTAAGTTTAGCCCTTAGCTATCTTAGCCTTAGTCTGATCACCAGTTGCGCCCCTTCACCTCCTCCCCATTCTAGTTTGCAAGAAGGATTAAAAATAGGTACTGTTTTACCTGTGACAGGTGACGTAACCAGTGGACAAGATCTGCCTCAAGCGGCGGTTTTGGCCGTTGAAGAAGTCAATAGTTGTGGTGGGGTTAATGGTCAACCTGTTACTCTAATTCAAGAGGATAGTCAAACAGATGGGGTGCAAGGAGCGATCGCTATTACTAAATTAGCTGAAGAGGATCGAGTCGCTGGAGTGGTGGGGGCTAGATTTAGTGGGGTATCCAATATTATTGTTGATGTAGCAGTTCGTAATCGAGTGATGCTTATTTCTCCTGCTAGTACCAGTCCCGTTTTTACCAGTCGGGCAAGAATGGGAGATTTTAGGGGATTTTGGGCAAGAACTGTGCCTTCAGATGTTTATCAAGCAAGGGCATTAGCGTCCTTAGCTCGTAAGCAAGGATTGAATACTTTAGCCACAATTTCGGTCAATAATGCCTATGGAATTGGATTTGAGCGCCAGTTGGTGAATGCCTTTGACAAGTTGGGGGGAACAATATTAGGAGATCAAAATCCGATTCGTTATGGAGCCCATAGTGAAGAGTTTACAGAAGAAGCTGAGGCCATGATGGCAACAGAAGCAGAAGCGATCGCAGGAATTTTTTATGCAGAACAGGGGCAATTAATCCTTAAGACTGCCTATCAAGAGCAAGTCGAGCCAAAAACCCAATTACTGTTGACAGATGCCCTTTATTCCCAAGAATTTGTCAATCAAGTCGGTAAAACAGAAGATGGTCGCTGGATTTTAGCAGGTGCGTTGGGGACAGTAGCAGGCAGTGATTTTCAAAATTCTGCTATGGTGACTAAATGGGAGGAAAAACTGGGAACAAAGACCGTTTCTACCTATTTTCCCCATACTTGGGACGCAACAGTATTGTTGATGTTAGCGGCGCAAGCAGCACAAATCAATACAGGAAAGGGAATTAGAGATCAGATTCAGCAAGTGTCTAACCCCCCAGGTATAGAGGTGACGGATCCCTGTCGGGGAATTAAGCTGCTTCGTCAAGGAAAAGAAATTAATTATCAAGGGGTAAGCGGTGCGGTTGATCTTGATGAGAATGGGGATGTGATTAGTCCTTATCGGGTGTGGCAAGTGACAACAGAGGGAAATTTAGAGATTATTGATCAAGTTGGCTTTACTGGGCAATAACTTTTATTGTCTCTAAGGTTGAATCGCTGCATCCTGTAATCATTGCACCTTGTTGTTTGAGGGTTTGTAAGTAAGCGATCGCTTCTTGGCTAATCCTCTCTCCTGCCATTAAAACGGGAATTCCTGGTGGATAGGGACAAATGACCTCAGCGCTGATCAAACCAACGCTTTTCTCAATCTCTTGGCTCATGGTGGGGGCATAAGTCGCTTCACGAGGGGTAAGAGGAAGTGGGGCGGGAGAGATAGGGAGATGGGGAGATGAGAGGATGGGAGAATGGGTAGATGGAGTGAGAGATTGAAAGGCGTTGATCAGGGCATTAATATCGCTTTGAATGTTGCCAATGGAGATAATAAAGGTTAAATGACGTAAGAGGGGTAATTCTGCGGTGACATGGTATTGTTGACGG
>JBFRWQ010000113.1:0-21352 GCA_051439665.1 Microcystaceae cyanobacterium
ACTCTGCATATCTCGAAAAACCTGAACCAAGAACAAGATAGAACAACTTAAATAGTTCTCTCACTTGTTCAGACTTAGAGATATGTAAAAAAGATTTTGCAAAAAAATTTCTAACTGTGCATATCTCGAAAAACTTGAACGAAGAACAAAACAGAATGACTTAAATAGTCACTCATTTAAACCCACTTATTTACCGATTGGAGGTAATATCAAATGGCTAACATTAAAGTTAACGAACTCAACCCTGCTGGGTCTGAATTATTTTCTGATTCTGAAAGTTTTCTCAACGAACTCAACGCAGTTGAACAGCAGGTAATTATTGGAGGATTACGTCCTATAACTGATACTAATGAAGAGTGTGAGGCTGCGTCCATCCACGCACTTCGTTGTTATTAAATAAGAGAAGATGGAGTAGTTTTAGGCTAATTCATCTCTCTTTCAAACTTAGAGATATGTCAAAAAAATTAACTGTGCATATCTCGAAAAACCTGAACCAAGAACAAAACAGAACGACTTAAATAGTCACTCATTTAAAACCACTTATTTACCGATTGGAGGTAATATCAAATGGCTAACATTAAAGTTAACGAAATCAACCCGGCTGGTTCTGAACTCTTCTCTGATTCTGAAAGCTTCATGACTGAATTAGATAATGCTGAACTCACTTCTATTAATGGGGGTCTTGGCGTTACTTCTATGACAGGACCTTGTGATCCCTCAGATTTTGATTTGTGTCCTCAAGATCCTAACTATCCACAATCAATTGTTGTTTGTTAATTGCCTTAAACAACAGACACATTCTGGCCAGCTTTTGTAAAAATTTAAACTATGTAAAGCTGGCTTTTTTCTTAACTAATTGATTGTAGTTAACATCAAAGTTAACGAAATCAACTATGCTAATTCTGAAAAATTTATCACTGAATTAAATTAATTTATTGGAGGTAACATCAAATGGCTAACATCAAAGTCAATGAACTCAACCCTGCTGGTTCTCAACTATTCTCCGATTCTGAGAATTTTCTCAAAGACTTAAAAGACGATGAACTGATTAGTCTTTATGGTGGTTCTAACTGGACAGATTATTTTAAACCTAGTCCTCAACAAAGTCCTCAGCAAAATTCTGAGATAGATTGTTAATAATGAACATCAAATTTGCCAGTTTTACTAACTTTTAAAAAAGCTGGCTTTCTTTTCTCTTAACTAACTACTCATTAAAGGTAATATCAAATGGCTAACATTAAAGTCAACAAAAAAGACTAAGTTAATAATCATATAATATTTACTTCCAGTTCTTACCTATCGCTTCAGGAATTAACCCAATGTCTTTAACAACTATCAAACAATCCACCCTTACGACTATATTATCAAGAGCGACATTTTTATCAGAACGAATTAATTTTTCCTCTATCAATTCATCTAACTTTAACCAAAGTCTTCTTACAAAACGGCTTCAATTATGGTCGAAATTTTTGGGAGGAGAAGCACAACTTAATAAAAGACTGCAATGGAGTAACCTAGATAGACAAACGATTGACAACATCTTGGGTAGTTCTCATGATTTATCTGTAGATAACTTATTGGATTGGCAGAAGACATTTCTGAAATTAACTAATTATATTAATTTAATTCAAGATAGAGAAAAAGATGAAAAACAATTACCTATTGAGTCTGATAATCCTCTTCCTTTTGAAGACTTTTATCTATCGTTTCTGTTATTCGCACGAAAAAAATTATCTCTTAAGCTATTTCCTCAATCCCAATTAGAATTACTCACTCAAGAGGCTTATCAATCTTTAGAACGTAGTTTATTACAACAGTTAGTTGATTTAGGAGCAAAAACTTTACTGTTAGAATTTGAGCAATATCGTCAGCACCAAGTTGAACATCAATCAGCAACAAAAGAGAATAAACTTTATCAAAATTTTATTAAAAAATTACTTGAAGATCATGGACTAAACCTATTTGAAAAATATCCTGTTTTAGCTCGCTTAATGGTTACGACTATTGATTTTTGGATCGAATCAACCGCTGAATTTATTCACCGTTTATCTCATGATTACTTAGAGATTAAAAAAACTTTTTCTGAGAATCTGCCGTTAGGTAAAGTGAAAGAAATAGACTCTTCACTGTCTAATCCTCATAACAGAGGACGAATCGTTTTATCCTTAACCTTTACCTCTGATACAAAAATTGTCTATAAACCTAAAGATTTAGGGTTAGATGTTGCTTTTAATCAATTACTAGATTGGTGTAATCAACACAATTTGTCTCTATCGTTCAAATTAATCAATATTCTTCAGGGTAACAATTATGGATGGATGGAATTTATTGAACATTTACCTTGTGACAATCAAACTGAAGTTGAATCTTTTTATAAAAGAATAGGAATGTTGTTATCTCTTTTGTATATTTTAGGGGCAAAAGACTGTCAAAACACTCAAATTATTACCAATGGAGAAAATCCTATTCTAATTGATGCGGATAGTTTAATGTCTATGGTTACTTCTAATCTAGACAAAACAGAAAGCTGGTTTTATGAGTCAGTTATACAAACAGGAATTTTACCTGCTTGGGAAGGAAATATTATGTCAGCAAGTACACAAGATAATAGTGTGTTAGGTGGGATTACTCCTCAACAAGTTAATTCTTCAAGAGAATGGAAATTTATTAATACAGATGAAATGAAATTAGTCCCTAAAACAACGATTATTCAACCGCCTAATAATATTGCTGTGTGGCAGGAAAAAACCGTCTTTCCCAACAACTATATTAACGAAATTATTACAGGTTTTACAGAAATGTATTATCTTTTGATGCAAAAAAAAGAGAGCCTTTTAGGGAAAGATAGCCCTTTAATTGTTTTTCAAGACCTAAAATATCGCTTGAGTTTTCGTTCTAATCTTACCTATAAACTCATTGCATATCAAAGCCTTAGTCCTCAATTTTTGCATGATGGCATAGACTATGGTATCTTGATAGATACTCTCAGCCGACCCTATTTAATGACTGAACAAAAACCCCCTCATTGGCTCTTACTAAACGCAGAGATTCAAGCATTACAACAGTTAGATATTCCTTATTTTATGGTTTCTTGTAAGGGTCATGATTTAGAATTAGGACAGCAAAATACAATTTCTAATTTTTGTAAAGCATCTGATTATCAACAGTTAAGAGCTAGTCTAGAAAGTATCAATGAAAAAGACTTAACGTTACAAATTGCCTTAATTAAAGGAAGTTTTTCTGCTAAATTTGCCAAAGTCTATTCTCAGCTAAAATCATCTCAAGATGGTATTAATCAACTTTCATATTTTACAAAGGATCAATTCCTACAAGAAGCCGTTAAAATTGGAAATCATCTCGTTAATGATGCTATTTGGCACAATAAAAGCTGTAATTGGTTAACTTTGGACTATATGTTTAATGTTAGACGATTTCAGCTACGACCTTTAAGTTATTCCTTATACGATGGAAGTGTAGGAGTGAGTTTATTCTTATCTGCACTGGGGAAAGTCACAGACAATCAGCAATTTATAGAAGTTGCAAAAGCCAGTTTATTTACCCTACATCAATCTTGCTTAAAAAGCGTACTAGACCTAAAATTAAGTCAGTCTGGACTCGGTTTATCAGGGTTAGGTGGAATGGTTTATAGCTTGGTAAAAATATCCGATTTCCTTCAAGACAAAGAGCTATTAGAAGATGCTCAACAGATATCTAAATATATCACAAAAGAAGCGATCGCAACGGATCAAACCTTAGATATTATGGGGGGTGTTGCAGGGACAATGTTAGGCTTATTATCATTGTATCAAAAAACCGAAGAACAAGAGATATTAGAAAAAGTGATCGCCTCTGGAAACCATCTTGTCGCCTGTCAAACCTCTCATTCCCCTAAAGCATGGAAAACGATTGGTAAAAAGCCATTGACAGGATTTTCTCATGGTGCAGCAGGAAATGCTTATGCTTTATTAAAACTTTACGAAATAACAGCTAATTCAAAATATTTAGAAGCAGCTAAAGAAGGAATCAAGTATGAGAAAAGTGTCTTTAATACTTCCGTTTTAAATTGGCCAGATTTTCGGGGCTTTGACAACAATAAAAATATTAAGTTTCTGAATCAGTGGTGTCATGGAAGTGCAGGAATTGGCTTAAGCCGTTTAGGAAGTTTACCAATTTTGCAAGATGAAGAAACCTACTCAGATATTAATATTGCTTTGCAAAAAATTCAACATGATGGTTTCTCAGAGAGTGAAACAGACTTTCTCTGTTGTGGTAGCTTCGGTCGCTTAGAATTATTGATCATGGCTTCGCAAAGGTTATATAATACAGAGTTGCTAGAACTTGCTAAAAAACGGACAACAGAATTGATAGAACAAGCTAAACAGAAGGGGGGTTATCACTTTTTTGGTCATTCAGTTGATTTAGCTTTAAATCCTAGTTTTTTTCGAGGTACTTCTGGAATTGGTTATCAGTTATTACGTCTTGCTCGTCCCGAATTATTCCCATCAGTTTTGATTTTAGAGTAAACAGTTTACTTAGGGCTTACTGCATTGCATAAGACCAGAAGCCCTAAATAAACTTAAAATGATTAGAAAGAGTCAGGATGTAAAAATCTGACTTCCTTGCTGTAGAAATTAATCTTTTAAAACCTTAATCACTTCAGTTTCTTCTATTTGCTGCTGTAACCACTTTTCAAATAAATCTGCTAAGATTTGGGAACGTAATTGATCAGTTAATTGAGGTTGGATAATTTCCTCTACTAAAATTAGATGTACTCCTTTAGCCGTAATAATGGGTTTTAATAATTGGGGGGAGGTAGCAGAGAAAATAGCAGCCGATATTTCAGGTTTCATCTCTTGACGCTTAACAAATCCTCGATATCCTACTTTACGTTGTAATTCTATTTTTTCTATATACTGTTTAGCAACTTCAAAAACAGTAATTTCTTCTTCACTAATAGCGTAGAATAATTCTAGGGCAAGGTCTTCATCATCTAGAATAACTTCATAAATAATAGCGCCTGCATAGTCAAGTTGATGAGCAAAAAAATAAGGTTCAATTTGTTGAGCAAATAAATGCTCTGCTAATTTATGACGACTTAATTTAAAATACATAATGTCTTCAAAATTATCTAAGGATAAACCATATTTATCTAACCATAAAAAAGTGTCCTCTGGTGTTTTTAGCTTTTGGGTTAAGCGCGTAATATCCGCCGCTTTTTGTAATTCTTCGGCTTCTATTTTAATTCCTGCATCTGCAAGTTTTGAAGTAATAACTTTACGGATAATAATTTCTTTTATGATATCAGGAATTTGATAACTTAATTTAACTTGAGTGAGGATATCTTGGGATGTAATAGTAATAGAAAGAGTCATAATTTTATACTTAAAAGATAAATCTAGAAGACCATTGATTATGATGGCAATTTTCGTTAATTTTTTGGGGATAGGTGTAAGAGATAGATTTTAGCCATTTATGAATCCCTAAAAATTCTCAAAACTATAATTCTAGCCCTCCTTTTTGTAATTGTTTGAAGGGGTCAAGAATCAAGTCAATCATACGACGTTCACGGACAATCACTTCTGCGGTTGCGGTATCTCCAGGACGAAGGGGAAGACATTCATTTGAAGTAGGAATGCAAGTTTTATTGAGATGAATTTCTAGCTCATAACTTGCTACTTCACCTTCACTGGTTTCTGTGATTTTCGTCGTCGGGGAAATCTGAACTAATTCGCCTTCAATAATACCATAATCTTTAAAAGGATAGGCATCAAATTTAAGTTTAACAGACATTCCTTTACTTAATGAACCGCTTTCTGTCGTCGCCATTTGTGCTTTTAGAATTAAGGATGTTCCCTTGGGGGCGATTTCTGCGATCATTTCCCCTGTTTGTAAAACTTCTCCTTCTCCTTTTAAGGGTAACTGAAAGATCAATCCTTCAATGGGAGACTTAACCACTCGTTGATTTAATTGAAATTGTAAAGCTTTAATTCTGCTTTTACTTTGAGAAATTTCAGCTTTAAGTGTGGTAATTTCTGTTTGAATATTATTTAATTGTTCCTCACTTTTTAAGATAGCAAGTTGACCTGAATGAACTAAACTTTGATAGCTTTTTTCTCGCTCTTTTATTTGTAATTTAACTTGTTTTATTTCAGCAGAAGCTTCTTTAAGCATTCTTTGATAACTACTTTTTTGTTGTTGAAAACGCAATTTATTTTGGGCAATATCTGATTGTGCTTGTTCAAATAATCGCTGTTTTTCTCTGGCTTGCTCTTCTCGATTAGATACTTGAACGGCTGCAACAATTCCTTGATCAACTGCTTGCTGATAACGTTGTACTTCCTGTTGTGAATGTTGCCAACTAATCTTGGCTAATTGAGTAGCTTTTTGACTATCTTCTAATGATTGTTTAGCTTGATTAACTTGAGCTAATTTTTCCACTTTTCGCAGTTGTTCAGCATTCTTTAATGACTGTAGCTGCTGTCGATATTGTTCAACTTGTACTTGCTTTTCTAATTGTCGTGCTTGATTTTGCTGCTGTTGAGTGCGAAGAGAAATAAGTAACTGATTTTTTAGTAATTCTAGTTGATGTAAGCGATTTTTTTGTCCTTCAATTTTATCTTTTTCTTGCTGAATTTCGCTCATTACTAAGTCAGATTCTAGTTCGACTAAAGGTTGTCCTTTTTGCACTAAATCGCCCTCTTTAACCGTCATTTTTGCCACTGTTCCCGATACAGGTGTATCTAAAGTAAGGGTCTTTCCTTGGGGAACAAGTCGGCCTTTAGCAACCCCAGTTTCATCTATTTTAGAAAACATAGCCCAAGGAATCGTAATTCCAATAAAAATAAATAGAAAGTAAAGTAATCCTCTTGTCCAAACTTTTGGTAAAGTGTCTAAGATTTCTTGAGTACCATGAGTCCAATTCTCATGTTTATTTGTAGAATTATTGAAAGTCAATGAGGGATCAACGGTGGGGAATTCTTCAGATAATTGCTGTGAATTAGAAAGTTGATGATGAACGGTTTGATTTAAAGTATAAGGCATTGTTTTTAGGTATTAGGTGTTAGAAAGTAATAAGCAAATGATACTGATTACTGATGACTATTCACAGTGAATTGTTGTTGATTGAGATAATAATAATGACTGCGTTTAGCCATTAATTCATCATGTGTTCCACTTTCAACTAATAGTCCCTTATCAAGTACTAAAATAAGGTCAGCTTGACGAACTGTAGAAAGACGATGAGCAATGATAAAAGTGGTGCGATTACGAAGAATAGTGTTAAGATTAGTTTGAATAATTCGCTCAGATTCTGTATCTAAATTGGAGGTTGCTTCATCCAAAACTAATAAGTTAGGATTGCTTAATAAAGCCCGTGCAATAGCTAATCTTTGCCGTTGTCCACCCGATAACATTCCCCCACCTTCACCAATTTGAGTTTCATAAACCATAGGTAATCTTTGAATAAATTCGTGTGCGCCCGCTAGTTTTGCAGCCTCAATAACTTGTGCTAAACTGGCTTCAGGATGACCTAAACTAATATTCTGACGAATTGTTCCCCCAAAGAGAAAAGTATCTTGATCAACCACCCCAATTTGTCGTCTTAACGATCCCAGAGAAATGCTACTTAAATCATGACCATCAATTAAGATTTTGCCATCATTAGGCGGATACAATCCTAAGATTAATTTAGAAATGGTACTTTTTCCTGAACCACTACGTCCGACTAAAGCAACCATTTGACCAGATTTGACCTCAAAACTAAGGTTTTCTAGGATGTTAGTATCACTTTCATGGTGATAACGAAAGGTTACATTTTCAAAGCAAATATTACCCTTTAATTGAGGGAGAGATTGGCGAATTTCATGGGTAAAATCTTCTTCAGGTTGATAGTCAAGGACATCATTTAATCGTTCAACTGCAATGACCATTTCTTGTAATTCTTCCCACAAAACCGTTAATCTTTGAAAAGGACGAATCACATTTCCCAGTAACATATTAAAAGCCACTAATTGACCAATAGTAAGCTGATTTTGAATCACTAACCACGCACCTAACCAAAGTAATCCCGTTGTGGCTAATGCTTCAATTCCATTGCTGAAAATTTGGAGACGATTACCAATAATTTGACCAGAAAAGTTCTTTGTAACCTTCTCTTGTAATAATCCTTCCCAATGCCACCTTACACTCTGTTCTACTGCTGTAGATTTAATGGTGCGAATCCCATTGAGAATTTCGATCAGATAACTGCTTTCGTTAGCAACTGCACCGAAAATCTCACGGGAAATGCGCTTTAAAAAAGGAGTAGCAATAATAGCGAGTAAAAAGAAGGGAGGAACTATAGCAAGAGCTAAAAGTGCCATTTTCCAGCTATACCAAAACATTAAACCGACGTAGATAAACACGGTTAATAAATCCAGTAAGATAGAAAGAGCTTCACCCGTCAAAAATCGCTGAATTTTACGGTTTTCCTGTACCCTTGAGATTATATCTCCCACATATCGGGATTCAAAGAACCCTAACGGTAAACGTAAGGTATGGCTAATAAATCCCACAATTAAAGCAACATCTAATTTATTGGCCGTATGATCCAGTAAATATTGTCGTAAACCTGTGATAGCAACCCTAAAAAGACTGAAAATAAGTAATCCAATTCCTACCGCCGTTAAGGTTAACTGAGATCGCTGTACCACTACCCGATCTAAAATTAATTGGGTAAAAATCGGCGTAATCAGTCCCAAAAGCTGAATAACAATAGAAGCAATAAAGACTTCAAATAAGACCAGCGTATGGGGTTTGGCTAACTCAAAAAATTGCCAAAAGGGAGTTTTCACATTCTCTTGCTCTTTTAAAAGAGCAGTAGGGCGCAATAATAAAGTGTAACCCGTCCATCCTTCCTTAAACTGCTCATAAGTATAGCTTTTTTGACCTAATGCCGGATCAACGACGACCACATGAGAAGATGTCACTTCATAGACAACAATATAGTGCTTTCCTTCCCAATGGGCGATCGCTGGTAGGGATTGTTTCGCCAATTGATCTAAACTGGCTTTAACGGGACGAGTCACAAAACCGAGAGTTTCAGCGGCGGTACTTAACCCCCGCAAGGATGCACCATCTCTATCCACATTGGCCATGTCTCGAATACGGTTTACGCTGAATTGTTGACCCCAATAGCGAGAAATCATCACTAAACAGGCTGCACCGCAGTCAGCACCGCTCTGTTGAGCAAAAAAGGGGTAACGGTGCGTTATTTGCTTTAATAGATGCCCGATTCGTTGGCTAGGTGTAGGAAAAAAGGCTTGGTTAATCTTTTTCGGTTGCCGTTGAGATGAAGAAAGCGAAAGAGATGAAGTTTTCTGAGTTGCATCTGACTTTCTTAATGATTTTTTCAATGGAATCTGACCGCTTCCTACTGCTGAATTTTGAGAAAAATGGTCGTGAATAGCGGAATATTTTTCCATTAAAGGAAACAATAACTCAGGGGGAAGATAACAGAGTTTTAACTGACGAGAAGCGCGCGCAGCAAAGGGTTCACTTGCTTCGTTGGGAAAAAATTGTGACTCTCCAAAGGTATCCCCAGAGGTTAGGGTAGTGATTAAGTCCCCTTGTTGATTAATTAAGCGGACTTTACCCTCAATAATCAGATAAATTCCCGCTTCTGCTGTATTTGATTGCCAAAAAAGACCAACTTTCGGTTCAATGATTTTAATTTGTCTGAGAGACTGTTTATATTCTTTCTCAGAAACTGAATAACCTATAATATCACTCAGTTGTCGCTTAGAAAGAATCGTTTGGGATTGCATTATCATCATAATGGTGTCTCTCCTTAATCGATAGGACTCTATCCTTTCTTTTGGGTCTTACAATTAATGAGTATGCAACGCCTCCTAAATAATTTCAGTAGATGGAAAACCCGAATTTCTCACAAAAAGTGCGATCGCTCCATAAGCGCCTTTAAAAAGTCCATTTCCTTCACTCGGTTCAGCCCCATCGCCTGCTAGATAACCAGCGCTGACTTCTAATGGTCCAAAATTGGCCTGTAAACCGCCACCGTCTCCTTAGATTAAAGTTTTTTAATCCATAACTTTGGGGTAATATCCACGAATAATTGCTACTATTGGTCATGTTTTACTCTCCAAAAATATCTAACTGTTCAATCAATTGACCCTTATTATCCTTATTGGGATCAACCTTTTGAATCCCTTTCCGTAATCCTAACGCAATTTTACTGTGTTTTTCAATCTGTCCCATCACCTGTCTTGCACGCTTAATAACCGTGGGAGGAAGGCCAGCTAAACGGCCTGCTTCTATCCCATAAGACTTATCCGCCCCCCCAGGTTGAACCTGATGCAAAAAGACAATTTTATCGGCTAATTCCTGCACCGTTACCTGATAATTAGCAATGTTACTTAAAATAGAAGCTAGTTCGTTTAACTCATGGTAATGGGTAGCAAAAATAGTTCTTGCTTGTATTTCCGTGGCTAAATGCTCTGCAACCGCCCAGGCAATAGATAAGCCATCAAATGTCGCTGTTCCTCGCCCAATTTCATCTAATAAGACCAATGATTGGGGTGTGGAATGGTTTAAAATATTTGCTGTTTCATTCATTTCTACCATAAAGGTGGACTGTCCCGTCGCCAAGTCATCCACTGCACCGACACGGGTAAAAATACGATCGCAGATAGACAATTTAGCCGATTGTGCAGGAACAAAACTGCCTGTCTGTGCCATCAGTTGGATTAACCCTACCTGTCGTAAATAACAGCTTTTTCCGCTTGCATTGGGACCGGTTAATATAATTAAGTCGGGATAGGTAGAACTCTCATTCAAACTACCTAAACGGGCAGAATTGGGAACAAATAAGCCCTTACCTAACGACTGTTCAACCACAGGATGACGACCTTCTATAATCTCAATTTTACGTCCATTGACGATTTCAGGACGACAATATCCTTGAAAGACAGCTATTTCTGCTAACCCTGATAAGACATCTAAGGCTGCAACCGCTTTGGCAATTTTACGAATTTCTTGGGCTTTTTCCGCAACTTCTGACCTTAATGCGCTAAATATTTCATATTCTAAACGACTGAGATCATCTTCGGCGGTTAAAATACGGGTTTCTCGTTCTTTTAACTCTGGGGTAATATATCTTTCTTCGTTGGTTAGGGTTTGCTTGCGAACATAATTATCGGGCGCTAAATCTGATTTAGAACGGGGTAAGCTGAGATAATAGCCAAAGGTTTTATTATACCCCACCTTTAAATTAACAATTCCCACCCGTTCTCGTTCAGAGACTTCTAAATTCGCTAACCATTCCCTATCTTCTGCCAGTCTTTGACGCATTGCATCTAATTGGGGGTTAATTCCATCTTGAATGATTCCTCCTTTATTAAGATGAAGGGGAGGGGTTTCAACTAAGTGGTTAATAACGTGCTTTCCTAATTGTTCTAATTCGGGAGGAATGACTTGCAACTTGCGTAAATAAGGAGATGTTCCTTGATTGACTAGGTTGGCTAAATCATTCAATCTCACCAGTGATTCTGCTAAGGATAACAAGTCCCTGGCATTGGCTGTCCCCGCACCAACTCTTCCACTAATTCGTTCAATATCATAAATACTTTTTAATAATTGTCGAATATCTTGTCTTAAGGTTGGGTTATCTTTTAACTCAGCAATGGTATCTTGTCGGGCTTCAATTCCTCTAATATTTAATAGGGGTTCGAGTAACCACCGTCTTAAGGCACGGCCTCCCATTGCAGTGACACTTCGATCCAATGACCATAATAACGAACCTTGAAAGATACCATCTCGCACGGTTTGGGTAATCTCAAGGTTGCGACGGGTTTGATAGTCTAGGATCAGAAAGTCTGTTAGTTTATAGGTTTTTAATAGTTCAATGGGGACTTTGTTGGCTTTCTGGGTATCTTCAATATATTCTAAGAGTCCACCGGCTGCACGAATTGCAAGGGGTAATTGTTCACATCCTAACCCCTCTAAGGATTTTACGCCAAAGGTGATTAATAACCGAGGTTTGGCTTCATTGATGGTGAAGGGAATTTGCGATCGCAATGAATAGCACAAACTATCAGGTAAGTCTTCTGGGATTGCATCAGATTTTTCATTGGGTTGTAATAATGCTTTTAAATCAGGTGCATCGGTGGGAATTAACACTTCTGAGGGCTGAATTCTCAATAATTCCCCTGACAGGATTGATAAATCTTGTGCTTGAGTTGTCCAAAATTCTCCCGTTGACACATCTGCGTAGGCTAACCCCCAATGTTCTTTAGCGATTACCACCGCAGCTAAGAAGTTATTGCGACGTGCTGGTAACATACCCTCATCAGTTACTGTCCCAGGGGTGAGTAATTTGGTGATTTGTCGTTCTACCATGCGTCCTGCTGCTGTTGCTTCCGCAGAATCCTCTACCTGGTCGCATATTGCCACAGTATAACCCTTTTCTACTAATTGTCTGCCATAACGTTCCAGTGCGTGATGGGGAACACCTGTCATGGTAACACGTCCAATTTCTTTTCCTGCGTCTTTACTGGTTTGAACTAACTCTAATTCCCGTGAAATAATAACAGCATCTTGGAAAAAACATTCAAAGAAATCTCCTACTCTATAGAGTAATAATGAGTTAGGATTTTGCTCTTTTGTCTCAACATAGTGCTGAAACATAGGGGTTAATTTACTACGATCTAAATGGCGATAATCAGGATGAGGTGCGTTACGGTCAGCTTTTTCGGTGGAAAGGGATGGGTTATCTTCAGGAAGCATAGGAACAAGCTAAGATTAATCTTATTAAGGGGAATAAAGTAGTGTAAGTCTATCTTATTTTACCATATTTAACAACAAGATGCTATTCTTTTTTACATTTAGCTACTTTGAGACGCTGTAATAATCGTAACAGGATTTAAGGGAGAGAAACGGGTTAAATTACCAATGGGAGATGAACGAGAGAGTTGTACTTGTAAAAGATGATAAGTCCATTGCTGTCGCTTAAACCATGCAATCGCTTGACTCCCATTTTCTAAGGTAGCTAAAGCCATGACAATTAAACCTTGATCATGTAATTTTTCTTGACAAATTTGTAAAATAGTTTCTAAGTTTCCCCCAGTTCCCCCAATAAAGATACGATGGGGAGAGGGTAATGTTTCTAACTTATGTGGTGCAGTTGCTTGTATAGTTTTAAGATTAGAAACATTAAATTTATGGCTGTTTTTTTCAATTAAATTAATACCCATTCCCGTCTTTTCAATAGCATAAATTTGTGAAGTGGGACATAACCTAGCAATTTCAATAGAAACTGAGCCTGTTCCTGCCCCAATATCCCATATAATCTGATTAGGTTGTAATGCTAATTCTCCTAAAATCAGTGATCGAATTTCTCTTTTCGTCATTAAATTAGGGCGATCGCTAAAACTAAGAAAGTCCTGATCTTTTAAGCCAAATAGGGGTAATTCTTCCAGATTAATGGTTAACGGGGTAGAATGACGCAGAAAAATAACTACATTTAAAGCAGAAAAATCTGCACCAGATTTACCGACTAAATTATTCATCTCATTGGGGAAAAACTGAGTTATTTTTTCAGAGGTATCTCCTAAATTTTCACAAACAAAGAGGGTATAATGACAAGGACTCTCTAGACTTAAATAGAATTGTGCGATCGCTGCTGGATGATTAACCCTATCTGTTAACACTGCTAATTTTTCTACCCCTTTCTGTAAGTAAGATGCTAAGATATTTAACTCCCGTCCGTGAACACTGACAATTTGTGCATCTTGACTAGGAATTTTAAGATGATTAAAAGCCAATTGTACACAAGATAAATGAGGGTAAAATTGGAGTTTATCTGAGGAAAAATGCTCTGTTAGAAGTCGCCCAATGCCAAAAAATAAGGGATCTCCTGTCGCAAGAATGACAATTTTTTCGGTGTTCTCAATTAATACTTTTAACTGATTAATGGTCGTTGTTATATCCTTAATTTCTAACCTTTTCCCAAGGTGATCAGGAAAATAACTGAGATGACGATGACTCCCGACCAAAATTGTCGCTTCGTTAACAATATTTTGCACAGAATTGGTTAAACTATCTTTTCCTTGTAAACCAATTCCAACCACTGAAATAACCATTTTGATAATTAATCAAGTCCTTATTACTACTAATTTATCATTAACCTAGAGATCAAGTCTAGTCAACCTTGCTAAAAGTTAATATAATAAGAGATATGGAAAACAGCAAAATCACTATGTTAGGTTTTATTAATCTCAATAAACCCCAAGGAATGACCTCTCATGATTGTGTCGCTAAACTGCGTAAATTACTAAAAATTAAACGAATCGGTCATGGTGGAACACTTGATCCTCTAGCAACTGGGGTTCTACCCATTGGTGTAGGAAAAGCGACCCGTTTATTATCCTTATTACCCAATCAAAAAGCATATCGGGCAAAAATTCGATTTGGAATACAAACAACAACTGATGATCTAGAAGGAGAAGCAATTAATCAGCAACCGGTTCCCCATTTAACCCTTGAAGAGGTACAAAATTATTTACCGCAATTTATTGGTCAAATAAAGCAAATTCCCCCTGCTTATAGCGCTATTCAAAAAGATGGAAAAAGACTGTATGAATTAGCCCGTAAAGGAGAAAAAGTCGATGTTCCTGAAAGACAAGTAGAAATTAAAACAATTGATATTTTAAATTGGAAAGCTCAAGATTTCCCTGAATTAGAGGTTAAAATTACCTGTGGGACAGGAACCTATATTCGTGCGATCGCTCGTGATTTAGGCGCTCAATTAAAGGTCGGTGGAACATTAGCTTTTTTAGAACGAACAGAAAGCGGTGGACTAAAATTAGAAGAGAGCATTACCCTAGAAGAAATAGAGTCACAACTCGCTCAAGAACAGTTTAACCTTCTGTCCCCTGCTCAAGCACTAAGTCATCTAATTACGATTAAGCTAGGGAAAAATACAGCAAAACGTTGGTGTCATGGTCAACCCATTCCTTGGGAGTTTATTGACTATGATTTATCTAACCTATCCTTACCCATTATGGTTCAAGTTTGGTATCAGTCTCAAGACTTTTTAGGAATGGGACAAGTTATGGAAAGCGGACACCAGATATTGCTACTCCCGAAAATAGTCGTTTAAAATAGATTGATTCACTGATTATTAAGATCAAGGCAATATTATGGTTAATGTTGAAAAAATCTTACTATATTCAGATAATCCGTCTTTAATTGACAAAATAGAGCAATCTCTTACAGCGATCGCTAACGACTCTCATTTTCTTTATGAGGTCATGTCTTTATCGAAGTTAGAACATAAAACAGAGCAAAATTCAGTCCTCTGTTTGATTGATTGTTGTCAAATAATCTCCCCCCTATTATCTGATTTACCCGATCCTATTATTGCAATTGTCAATCAGGATGATCAAGGAATCAAAACCTTACAACAGGGTGCGATAGATTATTTAGAGAGTCATGAAATTAACTCAAAGAGTCTTAAAAAATCGATTAATTTAGGTATTCATCATTACCAAATTCAGCAAGCACAGCAAAAAGCAGCCAAATTTTATCATTACTTAATTGATAATTTACCGCAAAGCATTTATACGAAAGATCAAGAAGGTAGATTAACATTTGCTAACCAAGCAGTACTTAATAGCTTAGGAATGACTTTAGCAGAAGCGATGGGGAAAACTGTACAGGATATCTATCCTTTACAATTAGCCCAAAAATATGAGCAAGATGATCAAATTGTCCTAACAACAGAAGAGACATTAAACTTAATAGAGAGTCATCAAATACCCACCACTCAAGAATTAAAATATGTCCAAGTCGTCAAATGTCCTTTATATAACTTAGAAGGAAAACTAATAGGAACACAAGGAATCTTTTGGGATATCAGCGATCGTATCGCAGCAGAGCAAGCATTAAAACAAAGTGAAGCACAATTTCGTAGTTTTTTTGAACAAGCTGCTGTCGGAATAGCGATTGCATCGATTGAAGGAAAAATTTTACAAACCAATCATAAATTATGTAACTTATTAGGATATAAAGAATCAGAACTGTTAACAAAAACCTTTTTAGACTTAACCTATCCTGATGATCTAGAGCGCTCCTTAACCTATATCCAGCAAATCAGACAAGGAACGAAGAATTGTTATACCATTGATCAACGTTATCTTCACCGAGATGGACAAGTAATCTGGACACAAGTAACCACGACATTAGTTAAAGATAAACCTCCAAAATCTTCTTATTTAATTTTTATTTTAGAAGATATTCAAGAGCGAAAAAAAGCAGAAGAAGCGCTACGTTATCGACTCCGCTTAGAAAATGCGATTGCGAGTGGATCTCAAGCCTTAATTGTTAATCAATTAGGACGCATTAAACAAGTCTTGAAATATATTGGATTAGCAACACAAGCCAGTCGTGCTTATTTAATCCAATTTAACCAACAGGGAAATATAGGCTGTATGACTCATGAATGGTGTGCAGAAGGAATACAGCCCGATCAACCCCACTTTCAATCGGTAGATATGTCTCATTTTACTTGGTGGTATCATAAACTGACGACTCATCAAAACATTATTATTGCATCTGTTGATCAATTACCCTCTCAAGCGCAAAGAGAACGAGATTATTTAACATCTGTTGGGGTAAATTCAGTGTTAGCACTTCCTATTTATGATGCTAAAGATCGTCTATGGGGACAATTAGGACTAGATACCAGTCAAACTCACTTTAAAAAATGGTCAGATGATGATATTCATTTACTGCAAGTTGTCGGAGATATGTTGTATTGTTACTGTGAAAAAGTAAAAAGTACAAAGCGCCAACTTAATATTAACCATCGTTTGCGTTTACTCTCATCTTTAGCCTTAAAAATTCGCCAGTCTTGGGATATTGAGGAAATTTTACAAATAGCTGTCAAAGAAATTAGAAAAACCTTTAAAGCAGATCGGGTTATCTTTTATCGTTTTGAGTCAAATGAAAAGGGTAAAGTGGTCAATGAATCCCTATTAAGTGGTATTCCTTCCTTATTGAATGTACCTATTATAGATCATTGTGCTTGGGAAAGTTGTCATCAAAAATATCAAGATGGCTATGTTCATATCTTTAACGATCTTGACCAAGAAAATTATGATATTTGCTATACTAAATTACTTAAAAAATGTAAAATTACTGCTCAAATTGTTGTTCCTATTATAATGTGTCCCACCGAAAATTCACCTCCTATTTGGGGTTTATTGTGCGTGCAGATGTGCTATAATACTAGACAGTGGCAAGAGGAAGAAATAGAATTATTAAATCAATTAAGTGATCAATTAGGAATTGCTCTGTCTCAAGCGCAATTGAGGGATAAAGAAATTTTACAAAAACAAGAACTTGCCCGATCCAATGCTGAATTAGAGCAATTTGCTTCTATTGCTTCCCATGATTTACGCCAACCCCTTCAAATTGTCTCTGATTTTGCCAAACTACTGCAACGGCGTTATCAAGCACAATTAGATGATAAAGCTCATAAATACATTGATCATATAGTCAATGGTACAGGTCGTATGGAACAACAAATTGAGGATCTATTGCAATATTCAAGAGTTGGACGAAAAGAACCACTCTTTGAAATTGTTTCAATTGAATGGGTTATTCAACAAGCGCTTGCTAATCTTCAAAAAGCCGTAGAAACCAGCAAAGCAGAAATTACAGTTGAGGGAGACATCCCCCATCTTAAAGGAGACGGAATTCAATTAGTACAGCTTTTTCAAAATTTAATCGACAATGGTATTAAATATTATCGGGAAGTCCCCCCTCAAATTTATATTAAAGGAGAAAATAAGGGTACTCATTGGTTGTGTTCGGTACAAGATCAGGGAATTGGCATTGAGAGCGCTTATTTTGAGCGCATTTTCCAAATTTTCCAAAGGCTACATACCCATGAAGAATACCCAGGGACAGGAATTGGCCTTGCGATTTGTCAACGCATTGTTAAACGACATGGGGGAGATATTTGGCTAAAATCTATTTTCAATCAAGGGACAACCTTTTTCTTCACGCTCCAGATGCAAAATTAGCAACAGATTTATCTTTTTTCGCATTGATGAGATGGTCAATGGGCAGGGTTTCAGGATATTATTATAGTATGTTCCCTAACCTTTTCCCGTCACCGTTCAATGATTATTCCGAACCTATAGCAATCAGGTTTCAGTTGTGAGAAAACTGGGAGCAGGATTTAACACTGTTAAATCCCTACGAGGGTGTATTTGTAGGGACATAATACCATTATGTCCTCGCCTGTTTTGCTTCTCACATATCATTCCTGATTGCTAGATCTTGTTTTCTGATTAAAGAGAATGCTTAATTCTACCCCATCTAAATCGATCCTAGTGGTTGAAGACTCAGATTATTATAAACTCCTAATTAAAGAAGCCTTTAATTTACTAGATATATCCCATAAATTCACCCTTGTTTCCACCGCAGAAGAGGCACTAATATGGCTAGAACCAAGGAATAATTTTCCCCCTGATTTAATTTTCTTAGACTTACATTTACCCCAAATGAGCGGTCATGATCTCTTAAAAATTCTTAAAAGTGATCCTAAAATACAATGTGTACCTGTTTTGGTTTTCTCCAATTATACTAAGCCTAAAGAAATTTTAAAAAGCTATCAATTACAAGCTAATTGTCACCTAAAAAAGCCGACCAACATAGATGAATTGCTCTATTGCTTGCAAACCGTTTTTAACTTTTGGTTTTCCGTTGCTACCTTGCCACCAACCACTGTATCATCTGAGGTATTAACCCCCTTTATTTAAAGCAAAAAAGATAGTCCGATGGCAATCATTGCCCCTAATAAAGTATTAATAAAATTAACAACTTCATTCGTTAACCAATCCCATTTATCTTGAAGCGTCGCTCCAATTAAACTCTCCAAATTGGTGGCGATAAAAGCGGCAATAATAGACCAAAGTACGCCAAAGGGTGAGATTAATCCTAACCCCCATCCACATAATGCGATCGCTACTGCACCGATCACACCTGCTAATGTTCCTTCTAGACTCACCGCCCCTTCTGTACCCCGTGGAACAGGTTGTAAAGTTGTAATCAGAAACGTCCGTTTACCATAAGCTTTCCCCACTTCAGAGGCCGTTGTATCCGCTAATTTAGTGGCAAAACTAGCCACATAACCTAAGATTAATAATTGAGTGTAGGGAGGCGACACAAATAACGTTCCCAAGCCACATAATGCCCCTGTCAGTGCCGAACCCCAGACATTTTCTGGACCTCGTTTCCCTTCCCGTTTTTCCGCAATTCCTTCTGCTTCCTTTTGCGCCATCCCAATACGAGTGACAGACGAACCCACCAGAAAATAAACCATGACAACGACATAACCCCGCCATCCTAGTGTTCCCCAGACAATTACCCCCAAGACCCAAGCATGAAGATAACCCATCACAGTTAGTAGTTTTTTGGGGACAACTAAGGCAAAAATAAGTAAAAATGTATTTAAGGCAACAGCAAGCCACCAGCCTTGAGCGGTCAAAAATAATTCAGACATTATATCAAATCCTCTAAGAAAAAAAGATGCAAGAGGTATCCCCTGCATCTAAAGCCATGAAAAACAAAGACACTTTGACTCTCAGTCGATCCTAAGCAGCAACTGGTGTGGAAATGTAGCCCATTTCTTCCAATTTTTGCCATACTTTTGCAACACTTTCATCTAACTCTTCAAGATCAGTGCGACATTCAATATCAGGATTTAATGGGGCTTCATAGGGATCATCAATTCCTGTAAATGACTTGATTTCCCCTGAGCGAGCCCGTTTGTAAAGTCCTTTGACATCCCGACCTTCACAAACATTGAGAGGTGCATTGACAAAGACTTCTAGAAAATCGCCAATTTTCTCTTTAACTTCCTCACGAACTGCACGATAGGGAGAGATAGCAGAAACAAGGACGATTACACCATGACGGGTGAGTAAGCCTGAAACAAAGCCAATACGACGAATGTTTTCGTCTCGATCTTCTTTACTAAAGCCTAATCCTTTAGTGAGGTTGGTTCGTACTATGTCGCCATCTAAAATTTCGATTCCATAATCGTTTTCTCTTAGTTTTTCAGCGAGTGCTTGGGTAATAGTGGTTTTTCCTGCACCACTTAATCCCGTAAACCAAAGTGTGACACCACGTTGCTTCATAGTTGTTACTTAAATCAATAAAACTTAATGACATTTTTTTAACCTACTATGGGATCGAAGTCAACTAAATAAAAGTGTCAGATGTTGGGTGTAAGGTAATAAGTTTCTAAATATTCAGCTTAACAACCTCACACCTGTTTACTTACATCTGTTGAAACTGACGTTTGTAAACCAAGTCTTCTTTTTCCGTTTCTAGCTTGATATCAGACTGAGGATAGGCGACGCACAACAGAGCATAACCCTCAGCTTGTAAATCAGGAGATAAACCCGCTCCTTCATCCTGGTTAACTGTTCCTTCCAAAATTTGGGCAGCGCAAGTGGTACAAACCCCCGCACAGCAAGAACTAGGTAATTCAAGGTCTGCCTTTTCTGCAGCTTGCAGGATAGTCTGATCTTCAGGAACTTGGAGAGTGTGGGTTTGACCTTGATGATGAATTTCTACAGTATAGGTGTTCGACATGAGTAACAGCCGTTTTGCGGTTAAGAATAACCTGTCATCTTTTGAAACAACACCATTTATTATATACCCCCCTGAGACATATTTCGAGCCATATACAGGAATAGATAAAGGTATGTCTCTAAGTTTCTGGAGGTAAGATGTTGCTTTTTTTACCAAAAACGGATAGTATAGGGTTAGATTTTGTAAATATCAATACAGCGTCTAGCTGGAATAGGAGGTAATTGGGTTGGCTAGAAAACGGAAGCGCAAGAGTCGCCGCCGCCAAGAAGGGCGCAAGATCCTAGAACTCGTCCCTCAGTACAGTATCGAAAGCGGTGAAGAAAAACCAGTAACCGCAGCTAGGCATCATATCAAATCCCAAGGGATTGTTCCCCCTGCTGTGTTAATTGTCAAGCGCAATGAACATACAACTGATAGGTACTTTTGGGCAGAGAAAGGACTGTTTGGAGCGCAGTATGTAGAAGAGAATCATTTTCTCTTTCCTAGTTTAAAACCTTATCAGCCCAAGATTCAAACCCCAGCGGCTGCAAGTACCAGTAAATCGTGACATCCTCCCCAACTAACCGCAAGCGGTATAGTTGGGGCTTCCCACCTCACGGGGGGATATTTCTGCCCACAGAGGGATAGTCCCCCTACGCCAGTGATCTAGGCGAAAAGCCCCCGACACCTCGACCTGACAGACGGTTTCCGT
>JBFRWQ010000114.1:0-5696 GCA_051439665.1 Microcystaceae cyanobacterium
GAGCGAGAATAGTAGCACCTCTAGCTCTATCCGCATTAACAGCTTCAGTTTTATAGGTCATAACCCAATCTTCAAAACTTAACTTTGCCATAAGTTTTTACCTATTTTTAGAAAATGTTCATGAATATATAATATTTTAAATATTAAGCAATATGCAAAAAATTATGACAGTTTATAAATTGGCTTCTAGTTCTTGTTCCTATATATGAGGGCTTAATTGTAGAAATTAAGTGCTTTTTTTATGGGGTATGGCATTGGCTTAGTGAGCAAGATGCTCATATTCCCTACACTCTTAATCCTGTAATAAACAAAGATTGTTCATTTATAATTCATAATTTAAAATTCATAATTTAAAAATGATGCAATACAAAGGATACGAAGCAAAGATTGAGTATGATGACGAAGACCGTTTATTCTTTGGTCGTGTCATTAATATCAACGATATAATTGCCTTTGACGGTTTATCTGTTGATGAGTTGGAACAAACTTTTCATCGGGTGATTGATTAGTATATGGCAGATTGTCACGCTTTGAATAAAACCTCAGAAAAACCCTTTTCTCAATTATCATCCTCTGTTAGTTCAGAATAACCGTTATTTCCCCAGTAGGGACAACTCATGAATTAACTTACTAAATTATAAGAATTAAGCTCTTTTTTAATAGGGGATAGTAACCTAGTGAGCAAGATGCTCACATTCCCTACGCTCTTGATACTGTTCTTAAAAAAGATTGTTTATTCATAATTCATAATTCATAATTCATAATTCATAATTTATAATTCATAATTTAATAGAAAAAATGGGAATTGGACAAAACCAATCCCCACCGAAAGCGTTTATCTACTGACGCTAGACGGTAACTAACTCTTGGTGACGAATTTCTAGTAGTTCGGGGTGTTCATCACAGAATCGTTGGAACGTCGTTTTCTCTGCAGATTCTACTCCTTGTTGATAAGCAGCTTCTGCTTCTAATTCTTCGACTAATTCCCAAGCGTCTAAACAGGCTTGAGATGTTACTCCTTGAGACGCTGCAATGTTTTCAGCATCTTCAATCGCTCTTGCTAATTCCCGTTGTAGCAAAGGCGCTTTGGGATTTTCCACGAAGTCTGCTTTATAGAGAATATCGCTATCAGAAATAATCCCTAATAAATCTCCTTGAATAACAGGAGCAATACGAAGACCCGTATTGGCAAACAACCGCGCAACATACTCAACCCCAAGATCCGGATTAACTACAACACAGGGTTTGGTCATAATCTCAAACACCCGCATTTTAGCTGGATCTTTCCCATAGGCGACAACTTTGTTGACCACATCGCTATGAGTAATGATGCCGTAGGCATCTTGTCGGGTACGTAATTCAACAACCAGCGCACGAAGCTCTTTAAATTTCATTAATTTAACAGCTTCGGCAACGGTCGCAGACCCTTTGATAGTAGCGACATCGGTGGTCATGATCTCAGATGCTTTCATCATGGTGAAAACTCCGCTAGTTCGATAGTAATGGCGTACTTTAAATACGCCTGGATAAACGACTCAAATCAACAAGTGATTAAAGCCGCTTTGCCTCAAACGTTTGGGGCAACTTGGTGTCATCGGCAAGATCTTTGAAGGCTAATTCCCAGCCATTTGCCAATGTCAATACTCTTCCGTCGTCGGTTTCGGTTTGCTTGACGACTTCTTCTTCCAAATCTTTCTTTGGAACGTAAACAGAAAGATGGTCTTGATTGTTTTTGCGTAACATGACTTTCATGAGATTGTCCTCTGGGTTTAGGGGTTAGATTTTTAGGTGTTAGGTTTTAGGTGTCAGAAGCAATAGATGTTAACGATTAACGATTAACTATTCGGCTGCTTCTAATTCTTTGTGACGGCAACCAATGACAAAGCCACTTTCAATAAAATGAATGGCATAAATGTAATAGCTTTGCAGATAAGTACCAATGCCTACCACATAACCTTCATCTCCTTTTTTGGCTAGAGTGACACCCACATCTTGACCTGGAAATGTGCCATCATTACGAACTAACTTTTTGAGCCTAACTTTTTGTTCCATTTCAAACATGGGGGGGGCATCAAGCTCAACGTCTCCTGCGTTATACAATCCCATGAAAAGCCTCCTGTTGTTTAACTAAATTAAGTAATTCTTCGGGGGTCAAGCTGCGTTTAACTTCTACAGAAATTTGGCGAACTTGTTCCAATAATAATTGGATTTCTTCAGCCGACAGTGTAATGTCATACTGTTTTAATAAGCTGTTGAGTAAATGACGACCCGAATGTTTGCCGACAACTAATTGTCGTTCTCGTCCCACTTCTTCGGGACTAAAAGGCTCATAGGTATGAGGATTATTCAGGACTCCGTGAGCATGAATTCCTGACTCGTGGGCAAAGACATTATCGCCAACGATCGCTTTCCAAGGGGGAACTGCATAACCCGACGCATGGGCAACTTGATTGGAGAGTCCTCGCAGTTGACGGGTATCAACCCCTGATTCCACTTGATAGAGCCGTTTTAAGGCCATGATAATCTCTTCTAGGGCTGCATTACCCGCTCTTTCCCCTAAACCATTCACGGTTGTGTTAACCGAAGTTGCTCCTGCTTGCAATCCCGCTAAGGCATTAGCAGTGGCCAAGCCAAAATCATTATGGGTGTGCATTTCAACAGGAATGGAAAGAGATTGCACTAATTGGCTGACTTTTTGCTGAGTGGTAAAGGGATCTAAAATACCGACGGTATCGCAAAAACGAAACCGAGAAGCGCCCCAATCTTGGGCAGCAAGGGCTACTTCCAACAAGAAAGCGTCATCGGCTCTAGAGGAGTCTTCTCCACCAATAGAGACAAATAGACCATGATCTAGGGCAAAATTAAGGCTCTCTCTCAGGCGCTTGAAGACTTGACTACAGTTTCCCTGAAATTTGGCTTCAATCTGTATCTCTGAGACGGGGATAGAAATGTGTACCCGACTGAGGCCACAGGCCAAAGAGGCTTCTAAATCTGAACAGACGGCTCGATTCCAGCCTAATAATTTGGTCTTTAAGCCTAAATTGGCTATCTCGGTGATGGCTTGGGCTTCTGTCCCTCCCATCGCAGGAATACCAACTTCTAGCTCAGGAATGCCTACAGCATCCATTGAACGAGCAATGGCTACTTTTTCGGCAACGGTAAAGGCGATTCCAGCAGATTGTTCCCCATCCCGTAGGGTTGTATCGTTAATGTTGACTGTTTGGTTGTTCATGGCGTTAACTCCTCAAGATTGCCATATACTGAGAGGACTGTGATTATCTTGCCAATCAAAGATGCGTTGTAAGTCCAAAGTAGAGATTAAGCCATATTGCCACAGCAACATTGGAATGGGTTCTCCAGGATGATTTTGATGGTCTAAAGCGAGGGCAAGCTCACTTTTAGACACAGCCAACTCTTTTTGCAAAAATTGGCAGAGAGGGGTAAGATTAAAAGTGTTAAATTCCATGACAGCAATTGGGAAAGAATAGCAGTTGTAGGAACTTGACAGGCTGAATCCCTACAGTGGACAATTCCTATGAGGCAGATTTGATGAAGGCTAGGGTTAAGCTATCGTCTGCTAGGAAATGATCTAAATGGTAGGCTCGTTCTTCAGTGGCTGAAAGAAGTTGCTCATAGAGGTAACGGGTCGCACGATCGCCCACACTTTCTGCTTGGGCAGCTTGGCGACGTAAGACACCGAGCAGCGCTTGTTCAGCCGTTAAATCATGTTCAACCATCTGACGACCATTAAAAGCCCCGTCTTCTTCGGGATTCACAACCGAGAGTTCTGCTAATTTGCTAAAACTAGCGGCGGGAATGCCACCTAAGCCATTTAAGCGCTCGGCTAAATCGTGAATGTGCCCTTGAACGGCGGTGTAACTTTCATTAAAAAAGTTATGTAAGGAATAGAATTCTGACCCATCTACCACAAAATGATGTTTTTGGTATTGTAGATAGAGCGCTTGAAAACTGGCTAGGGTAATATTTAATCCTTCACAAACAGGTGCGGTCACTTCTTTACCTAGACCAACAGGATTGTCAGCAATCTGTTCCAAGGTGCGTGTCAAGGTTTGAGCCATGATGGTTGATGTAAAAATAAGTGGGCAAACTGGTTGGTATCCAGTGTTAAGGGGATAAAGATAAGCAAAAATAACTAATAACTATTGACTATTAACTATCAACTATCCCAGCAGCGCTCTAGCCAATTAATCAGTTCTTGGCGAGGAGCAAGGGACTGATAAACAGCGCTCCGAACTAATACTGCATGGATGCTATGATTGATCTCTACCCATAGTGATCCATCTTCAGGACACCAACAATTGATCATTAATTCTTGGAGGCGGTTAGAAATAAACCAGCGATCGCTTCGGGAAACTTGAGTAATTTGACTTACCAGTGCATCGGGATGAGAGGGCTTAATCATGATTATAGGGGAGAATTAGGGTTGATTCTGTAGCTTTTGTTCCAATTGTTCAATACGATTAAGGAGCGAGCGAATAACCGTCGCTTCTACATCGGGAAGTTTGCCATGTTCTAGGGGACAACCGTGGCCAGATCGAGAGATAATGCGACCTGGAACCCCTACGACAGTGCAATCATTGGGTACTTCTTGAAGAACAATTGACCCTGCACCAACCCGTACATGATTACCGACACTAATATTTCCTAATACTTTAGCCCCTGCGCCAACAACGACATTATGACCAAGGGTTGGGTGACGTTTGCCAGTTTCTTTGCCCGTCCCCCCTAGCGTTACATTTTGATAAATTAAACAATAATCGCCAATAATAGCAGTTTCTCCGATCACCACACCCATTCCGTGGTCAATAAATACACCTTGACCGATGGTTGCGCCTGGATGGATCTCAATTCCTGTCATCAAGCGAGCAAAATGGGAAATTAAACGAGGAATGAGGGGTAAATGGCTGGAGTATAACCAATGAGCAAAACGATGTAACGCAATAGCGTGTAGGCCAGGATAGCAGCATACCACTTCTAACCAGTTGCGGGCTGCGGGATCACGCTCAAAAATAATCTGAAAGTCACTCTTAAGGGTTGACCCAAGACGTTTCCAAAAAGGCTGTGATTGAGGTACAGTTTCTTTGGGAAGTGATGGGGAGGTAAGGTGAGTCTGATTACTTGTGCCTTGAGAGGACTTTTGTTTTAGGGGAATAAATCCAACCATTGAATTCCGTGGGTGAAATCGAGAAAGGGCAATGTATTGCTTATATCAAGTCCCCCTTTTTGGCTGGTGGGAAAACGGGGTGGTCAATTTTATTGCGTTGCTTACCATGTACTCAATCTCGGTTATGGGGCAGAAAGCACCAAGGGATAAGCTTTTGAGAAATTTGGGGATCAATTTCTGGGTAGGGGGTCATTTATTTTCTGGATCGGGTTATGGGTTTTATGGCCCAAGGATTCAGCATTTATGCACTCAGGTTTGAGTGGAAGTGTGGGGAGTGTGGGGAGTGTGGGAAGAGGAGGGGAATTTTAATACTCACATTCACCTTGACAGACTATATAGAATGAATAAAGTCCTACGCTCTATATGTATTCTTCATTCTTTATTCTAAATTGCTTATGATATATCCATCAAAACAATCATTATCGATTCGATTTTTTTTACTCAGCTTAATCACTTACTTCTGTTTATTCTTAGTAAGTCCTCTTCATCAAGTCTTATCACAAGAAGAAAA
>JBFRWQ010000115.1:0-5123 GCA_051439665.1 Microcystaceae cyanobacterium
GGTTGTTTTGTCTGGTGGGATGGGTGTTGTGTATAAGTGACTGTTTTTGATGTTTGGGAGTGTGGGGAGTGGGGGGTGTGGGGGGAGGGTGGGGAGAGAGGGAAGAGGGGGGAGTGTAAAATAATCGTGAGTTAAGCGCTAACCCACACATTACAGGTCAGGGAACACCTATTGCTTGTATTACTTATCAAGGAAAATTTGAAGGTCTTTATCAGCACTTTAACCTTGAACCTTTATTTATCGATCCCAAAGAACTATTTGTTCCAACTCAAACGAAATTAGTTGACTTAATCCATCAATTAATTGATCAAAGAGAAGAGCTACACAAACAAGTCATGATCAAACTGCCAGAGGTTAAAAAATTATCTGAATCAAACTTTGAATTAATTATTTAGTAGATTGATATCCATAATATTGTTTGCTTCTAAAGTTGGTAACTCTTTATTTAAAGAATCTACCAACTTTATCCTTTCTTCTGCGTATAACTATAGTTGGCTATCCTCAATAATGGGATATTTGAAACTCCCTTTTTGGGGTCAAAATTTATTGAGGTGGAATTTGCTCACGGGTAATAATAACTGATTCAAAGAAATCTTTAATTCTTTGAGGATCAACCGAAACCACACCTTCCTCACCAAAGTAGCGATTAACCATTGCCACATAACGAGGATCGCCATTGATATAACCATCCATCATTTTAGCAATAGTAAAGTTAACTAAGCGCAAGAAAGAAGAATTATTTTCGGGTACCATACAAGCAATTCCATGACGGAAATAAGACTGCTCTGGCACGACTTTAAAATCATCGGGATTATCTAGTGTCTGTCTCATTCCTTCTAAGATTGTGCCATCAAAAATAAATCCATCTATTTCCCCCTTAGCAACGGCTTCTAATCCAGCATCAAGGTTTTCTACTTCCACCACTGTTACTCGTTGTTCAATCGCTTTAAGAGACGCAGGGTTAATTAGCTTAGGAATCAGGCCAATCCGCTTACCTCGAAATGATTCTGGACTCTCTAAATTACTATCTTTCTTGATAAATACTTTAATACCCGAAATACCATAAGCAATCGAAAAATCGACAAATTTATCTCGTTCCCAAGTAAATACCGTATCACAAGCAATATCTACTTCTCTGGTTAACACACTGACAATTCTCTCATCTAAGGTATCATCAACAACTACCTTGATTTTTATATCTTTATCTAATTCTGCTGCTAATGTTTCTCTTATTAATTCTACAAGTTCTACTGAGTATCCAACCAATTTATCTTGATCATTAACGTAAGCAAAAGGAACTAAATCCGTTCTCTTACTGACTGTTAAAACACCCGTTCTTGCGACTTTTTCAATGACAGTCTCAGCTAAACTGGGACGGGGAAAAGCCAACCCAGTGATCAAACTTAACCCTAAAGCGATTAATGGTAATTTGTTATACATAGTAATTGATTGGTCGCAATAAACAGCAAGACAAGGCAATTGTGGCATATTTTTTCAATAAATCAAAGAATAAGTTTAAAAAAATTAACAATCATCCCAATGTTGACCCTTTTGTGCTATGCTCCCTATGAAAGTATTATTTTATGAGGAGCAAAATCGGTGTCAAAGACTACCCAAATGACTTTTGTGGGTTTCTTATTAGCAGTCTCAACTTTGAATGTTTCTGTTGCCCAGGCAAGCGCTTCAATCTCCTCCCCTAACCCAATTGAGGGTAACATTGAATATCGTCTTTCTCGCCTCACTAATGCGATGCAAAAACGAGGTGTACATTTATCTGATTCCCCAGAAGCTGAAGGACAAATTGCCAGAGGTTTTGCCAATCGTAGTGGTGGAGGTGGTTTTGCCAATGGCTATCGTGGTGGCTTTGCTAATCGTAGCGGTGGGGGTGGCTTTGTCAATCGCAGTCCCTGGCGTAATGGGGGTAGTTTTTATAACCGTTATTAATTGTTTAAGTCTAATCATTTCAAGGAGATAATATGAAGATTTCTAGCCAAATTAGTTGTGTGGGATTTTTGTTAGCTGTTTCTACTTTAACCACTTCTGTTGCTCATAGTCATACCCCATTACCTAATACAGAGTTAACCATAGAAAATCGTCTCTCTCGGTTGACAGAAGAAATGGAGCAACGAGGGGTTAATTTTCCCTTTGAAGGTGATGAAGGATTAATCACAAGAGGTTGGGGAAACGGTAGTCGAGGTAGCTGGGGCAATGGTTATCGAGGTGGCTTTGCCAATCGTCATGGGGGCGGTAGTTTTGTCAATCGCAGTCCTTGGCGTAATGGCGGTGGATTTTATAATCGTTACCGTGGTGGAGGATTTGTTAATAGTCCTTGGCGCAATGGCGGTAGCTTTATTAATCGTTGGTAAGGAGTAAAGATGGCAATATCATTACCTGTTAATCCCCTCAAACATGAGTCGCTTGATCTAAGCGCTTTTGGTCCAATTAATTTAGTGGTTATTCAACCTACTCCTTTCTGCAATCTAGATTGTGATTATTGTTATTTACCCAATCGGGATTTAAAAGCGACTTTATCCCTTGATTTAATTGAGCCTATTTTTAAGAACATCTTCACCAGTCCTTTTGTGGGAGACTGCCTTGATATTTGTTGGCACGCAGGAGAGCCGTTAGCTGTCCCGATTTCTTTTTATGAAGCGGTATTCAATAAGATTGAGGAAGCGAGTCAAAAGTATAATCCAAATAACATCCCCATTTATCACTCAATACAAACTAACGGTATTTTAATTAATCAAGCATGGTGTGATTTATTTAAAAAATATCATATCTCAGTAGGAGTTAGCATTGATGGTCCTGATTTTCTCCATACTGCTCACCGTAAAACTGCTACAGGATTAGGTAGTCATGAAGCAGCTATGAGGGGAATTCGCTACTTACAAGATAACGATATTTATTTTAATATTATTGCTGTTATCACTAAAGATTCTTTAGACTATGCTGATGAAATGTTTAACTTTTTCTGGGAAAATGGCATCTATGATCTTGCCTTTAATATGGAGGAAACAGAAGGAGTTAATCAGCATTCATCTTTAGAGCAAAAGGGAGTCGAAGAAAAATATTCCCAATTTGTTAATAGAATATGGCAGTTAAATAATCAAAAGGAACATCAGGTTAAAATCCGAGAATTTGAGGCCATCTGTGGTTTAATTTGCGACAATCAAAGATTAGAAAGAACAGATATGAATCATCCTTTTGCTATTCTTAATATCGATTATCAGGGCAATTTTTCCACCTTTGATCCTGAGTTACTATCAGTTGATATTGAGCCTTATGGCAAATTTATTTTAGGCAATGTTTTAACTGATACCCTTGTGTCTGTTTGTGATGGGGAAAAATTTAAAACCATTTATCAAGACATAGCCCAAGGCATCCATCAGTGTCGCCAAACCTGTGACTATTTTGGGGTTTGTGGCGGCGGGGCAGGAAGTAATAAGTATTGGGAAAATGGCAGTTTTAATTCTACTGAAACCCAAGCTTGTCGCTATCGCATTAAATTAATTACTGATCAAGTGCTGACAGAATTAGAAAAGTCTTTTAATTTATCATAATTAGGGTTTATTTAGCTAATTTGTGCATGGTCGTAGGATGGGCTTTGCCCATCAAATCATAGGATTATAGCTAAACGCAGCAATGTTGAATGAAGAATGATCTTCCCTACTATGAAAGGGATTGCAGCTATGGGCGTAGAGCTATAACGCACAATCTATGGTCTCATTTTAATTGTGTCAATCCACTATATTAAGTAGGATGGGCTTTGCCCATCAAATCATAGGATTAAACTACTGGATTGTTTGTTTCGGATTGTTTGAGCTAATTTAAGCTAATTTGGTGTATTAAAATTGGTTGGTGTTGGGTTTCGTACATCAACCCAACCTACATCTATCGCCTCATTTTAGGTGAAACAGTACACTCCTAATCATAAGTTTTATTTATTAAAAAACATTAATTATATTTGTATATGATATCTATAATGCAACTCAAATTAGGGAAAAATAAGGCAAAATTGGGTAAAATCAGGGAATTGTGATCACTGAAAATAACGAAAGAATAGGCTTGACAGAACCGTACCACGAAATACATGATTGAAACAGAAATTGACTGATAAATTGGAGATACTGTGTTTAATTTTTAGTATATTTATATTGGTAACTATTCACTGTTAACTGCTAAAGTCCTCTCAGTTTCGTGATGAAGAGTGTATTTATTTATACAAATACTCGGCAATGGGTTACAACACAAATCATTCCTTTATAAAGTTTTCCTAAAAGTTATCTGGAGAGCCACTGATAACTGTTAAATGGTAACTAATTACTGCTAAAAGATATGTTATGATCATAAGGTTAATCTGATAGATCTCTGTTTTTTCCATGTTTGATTCCTCTTCTCTCACCTTCGCTACGAAAAACATTAAGATTTACCAAAAAAACTACCAGTTACCTGTACTGAATCGTTCTGAACTCTCTGAATGGCAAGTCAGTTTATGTCCTTTAACCACAGAAATGGTTGGGGCAACAGAATCGGTAGCGAAACAAGAACCAATGACTTTTGAGGAACGATTTCAGGAGTTAGAAAATCTGATCAAAAAATATAACAAGATTTTAAATCAACATAAACAAGCTTATCAGTTATTTGTAGGGGAATTCACTGATGAGTTAAAAGAAATAGTAGGGAAACAATGCAGCCAATTAGCAGCCAAAGCAGAGAATAATCGGATGTCAGGAGAATTGTTTCAAAGTAAGCAGCAACAACTGTTTACCAGCGCTTTTATTCTGTATCGTGCTGCCCAGTTAATTGTGCAGAAAATCAAGTTAATGAACCGCAGTATCCAGAAGTTAGGGAATGAGCAAGTAGAACCCAAAGATTTCTTACCTTGGATTGATCAAGTCGATAGGAAGACTCATTTAGAAAGTATCATGACTCCCTTTTTTGCGTCTTTTCAGGGATTAATTGAACAAGTGGTATCTGTGGAAAATGAGTTATCAGAGACAGTAGAAGAAATCAGAGGGTTAGCAGGGTATATTCTTAGTCAAGATCCCAGTTTATTTGGACTAAAGGAAGGGGATAAGATTAACTATAACATGGTTGAGTTTTGGGTTAACAGTCATAAT
>JBFRWQ010000116.1:0-3181 GCA_051439665.1 Microcystaceae cyanobacterium
CGGCCAACCTCTTGAATTTATTAACCCAACAACATAATGCTCTACTTGCATCAACAATTAATACTTTATCAAGCAGTTATTCTGATGCTGACATTCGGCTGTTAGATTTTAATCAAGAATTTAACACCATTTTAAGTAATCCTAGTCTCTTTGGATTTACTAATGTGACAAAGGGGTGCTTGTCGGTGAGTTGTTCTAATCCTAATGAGTATTTCTTCTGGGATGAATCTCATCCTACTACAAGAGGGCATAGTTTAATGAGCGATTTAGCAGCAAGAACATTAGGTGTTCCAGAGCCTAGCTCAGTATTTGGCTTATTAATGGTAGGAATCGGTGGATTGTTTCTTAAAAAAAGGACATAACTTAAATTATGTCCCTTAGTGAAAAAAGCGTTAGTTAACTGAGTCATTAACTGACAACCGAAGGGGAAGAAACGCCATTTAAGGCTTCCACTAAACGGCGAACGGCTGCTATCATGGCTATTTCATTCTCTAACTTATTAATTGCTGATCCCACACCCACACCATAAGCGCCTGCGGCGATCGCCATTGGAATGGTGACATCAGATAAACCTGACGCACACAAAACAGGTACGTTAACGGCACGGGAAATACTATGGGCTGCTGCAAGGGTAGGGGCAGCTTTTTCAATTAACCCTAATGTACCTGAGTGGGTGGGTTGACTGCTTGTTCCCCCTTCAGTTTGAATCAGAGTTGCACCTGCAGTAACCAGCGCTTGTGCTAATTCAACTTGTTGATCTAAGGGTAAAATATGGGGAACGGTAACAGAGAGAATAGTATCTGGTAACAGGGAGCGAGTTTTCTGGGTTAGTTCGAGGACTTCAGGCGCTTCAAAGCGACGACCTTGGGCATAAAAGCTATCAAAATTACCAATTTCTACTAAATCTGCTCCTGCTTTCACTGCATCTGCTAATAATTCAGGTTCAACGGCCGATACACAGATGGGAAGATCGATCAGTTGACGGACATGGTGAATTAAACGGGTATCAGCAGCAATATCAACAAAAGTTGCGCCACCTGCTTGAGCCGCCTTGACAACCGCAGTTACATTGTCAAAATCGAAGTTATTGAGGCCACTAATTACTTTAAGGGCTTTGTGTTGTTGTAGGGCGGTGTTAAGTTGCAATAATCGAGTCATACGTTTAAGAGTTCTGCAATTTCTGTTGAATTTATTTTAACCTGAGTTCGGGTTTAAGTTCGTAGTGAGGGCTTGAGCCAAACTATAAGCCTCAAGGGGCTTACTACAAACTTGAAATTAACTGGGTGGCTTAATCTCCAGAGGCTGTAACACCTCACTATGAACCGTATTAACTGTCAAAGTGGGTAGCACAGGGAAAAAGGGTTGATGAAGACTAACGAGTTGAGCTAATGTCTGCTTTAACTGTGTACGAGGAACGATCGCATCAACAAAACCATGTTGCAGTAAATATTCAGAACTTTGAAAATCATCGGGTAACTTCTCACGGATCGTTTGTTCGATTACCCGTCGTCCGGCAAACCCAATGGTCGCTTTCGGTTCTGCTATGATAATATCCCCTAACATGGCAAAACTGGCTGTTACCCCTCCTGTTGTCGGATGGGTTAAAACAGGAATATAAAGTAATTGTTCGGCTCTATGTTGTTCTAATGCACCAGAAATCTTAGCCATTTGCATTAAACTAAGCATTCCTTCCTGCATTCGTGCGCCCCCTGATGCACAAATAATGACGACGGGAAAGCGCTCTTGAGTAGCGTGTTCAATGAGACGACACAATTTTTCACCGACAACTGAGCCCATACTCCCCCCCATAAAGCGGAAGTCCATGACACCCAAAGCAACGGGAAGGCCATCCATTAACCCTGTTCCTGTTTGCACTGCATCATTGAGGCCAGTTTTTTTCTGATAGTCTTTAATGCGATCGCTGTAAGCTTTACGATCTTTAAAGGAAAGGGGATCAACGGGACTTAACTGTTCATTGATGGGAGTCCATGTCCTAGCATCAATTAGCTGTTCAATGCGTTCTGAGCTATTAACGATATTATGATGTCCACAGCTTTGACAAACTCCCAAGTTCCCTTTGAGATCCCTAGTATAAGTTAAAGCATCACAATTTGGGCATTTAGACCATAAACCATCGGCAATTTCCCGCTCAGGGGGTTTTTGTAAGGAGGGTTCTGTTTTCTCTCGATTTGCAAACCAATCAAATAAAGACATAACGCTAACAATTCAACAATAATCTGACTATCTAAGAAAATTCGGGATCTTCTGGGGTACTAAGTAACAGTAGGGCTGTCCACTGATCACAGGAACGTACCTGCAAGGCTGCTTGACTCCCCTGGCCGCAGTAAATACCAAGGCCAATATCGATGACCCGACTAGGAATATCATAGGCGGTTAGGAGTTGCTGCATTAACTCGGCCTCCCATCTGGCTTTGGTTGTTTTTAAGGTGATCCAAGATATGGTTTCCATTTCCTGTGGTTCGTTGGGCAAATTCGTCAATTAATCCCTAACACATTTTACGCTAACCTGAACTCAGGTTAAACATTAAATTTTTCAATATTTAAGTTTTTCTTTTTTTTTCCCTTGCATTGTTCGATCTTTATTTTTGATCAAGTGCTTAAAAAAGGCATTTATTTTTTATCCTGATAGAAAGTATAATATTGCTTAAATAATTCCTATTGTCTAATCAATTTGAGAAAACAAAGCTTTAATTACTTGATGGACTTTCTCTGAAGATAAAATATTTTCTAAAGCAGATAAAAACTCTTGTTCATCACTACATGATTTTGTTGGATGATTATCGCTAACAAAGCTATAAATAAAAATAGGATAAAATGAGGTAATTGGATAAATAATTTGTAGTAATGAGTAAGTATAATTATTAAGACTAGGAACTTTCAGTCTGAAGATTTTACTCATCTTTTGATGTCGATTTTTGTCGTTGTCGGGTTTTTTGATTACATATTGCCCTATCTTAAGTGTTGGTAAATTTGTTGCAACTAATTCTTTTTCTATAGGAGTGACGAAAGGCGTTTCTCTTATATCTACTTGATAGTCACCAGAAACAACTTCGCCTAAAATTAACCCTTTTGTCATTTGACTAATTAAAGTTGCTTGTTCTTTCAGAATAGTATGAGGATTTTTTAAGGGATTTTTTGTATATTCTTCAATCTCTAAATT
>JBFRWQ010000117.1:0-3896 GCA_051439665.1 Microcystaceae cyanobacterium
GGTCAAAATAGGGATCTAGTTCTTTTTCTTCAATTTTTTCGACGCTATAGGCTTTTAAAGATTCCACTCCTAAAATCATGGCAGGTAGGGGAACCTTTAACTCTTGATAAAGTAAGGCCATATTGGCCAACCCAGATGAACTGGTAAAATCATCTCTTTGGGCAGCAATTCCATAAGAGATACAGCGCAGAAAATGCCAGAAGTCTCGCCAACAGGCTTCTGCTCTGGCGGGAGGATATAATTCGCCTCCTTCGTCGGTAATCTTGGGAAAGTTAGCTAATACTTGTTCTCTGGCCGCTGAGGTGATCTCTGATGCAGCTTGAGTTAATAATTGACAGTGAGTGCAAGCCGTTGCCAATGGGGGGACTAAGACAAGCAATTTGTCAATGTCTTCAGGGGTTAAATAGCGCCCTTCATCATCGGCTTGCTGAAAAATGGCAATTACTTCAGGAGAATATTGACTTTTCCATGACTCAAAGCTAACAATTCTCGCTTTAGGAATCAATTGCTTGGCTTTTTCACTTAACTGCATCTTAAAACTCGTTTAATTGTGTGCGGAGTTGCTCTAAAATAGCATCAATTCGGACAATTTCAGGGTGAATCGCCAAATCTTGTTCAACTTTTTTGGAGGAGAGTTTCAGCTTTTTGGACATAGTTGTAATGTCGTTCACGATTCTCTGGCGAGACTGTTCTAATTCGGAAATCGCTTCGGTTAACTCTGCTTGGGAGATGGGAGTGGCTGTTTTTTCTGACATTAGGGTTGGATGGATTTAATGGGTTTTCCTGCCTTAATTATCTTCTCAAAAGAGTCAATTTCAAGTAAAGTGGAAGTTAAGTTATGTAAAATTTTTATGATGACTCTTGAGCAAATTGAAGCCGCACTCCAATCTGATGAGCTACAGGAAAGATTAAAAGCGATTACTGCACTGAGAAACTATGATGCTGACTCAGCGATTCCGCTTTTGATGACGAAAAAGCAAGATTCTGAGTTTTTAGTCCGTTCTTTTGTGGCAATGGGGTTAGGGCAAAAGCGCTCGGCTGATACGTTCGCTACTTTACTAGAAATGCTCAGTTTTGACAAAGATTCTAATGTTCGTGCTGAGTCAGCTAATTCTCTCTCTCTTTTCGGCTCAGTCTCCATCCCTCATTTAGTAAAAGTTTTTCATCAAGATGATAATTGGCTCGTTCGTAGTAGCATTTTAGCTGCCTTAGCTGAGTTAGATTGTCCAAGGGATTTGTTAGATGTCTGTATTTGTGGCATAGAAGGGGAAGATTTATCTGTTCAAGACGCATCGGTTAGCCTTTTGGGGATGTTAGCAGAAACAGAGCAGAAATCAGCCGCTTTAACGGCAATTTTAGCCCAGATAGACCATCCCTCTTGGCGAATTCGGCGGCGAGTTGCTCTCTCATTACAGAAATTTGATGACTCTCAAGCTCAAATTGCCTTAGAGCAGTTGAAAAACGACGAAGATTATCGGGTGGTGGGTGCATCTCTTGAAAAATCTTTAGAGGAGTCCTAAGAATAAAGGAGTTTGAGCCATTATTCTCCCTCTTCCCACACTCCCCACACGTCCCTCTCTCCCCCTTCTCTAGCTAAACTCGGATTTGGTTTCTTTGAAATGTGAATATCAATTACATCAAGAAATATTACTTTGTTGGAGAAATCAAACGACAAAGGTGTCGTTAGTGGGTACAATATTGGCCAATCTAAATTGCATATAACCATCGAAGTTAAAGATTATGTTTCAAATTTTTCAGGAATTCCTCGAAAAAGAACTCAATGATCGTTTCACCTTAGAAAATCGTCCTATTCCTGATGAATTAGCCTTCAATCGCAGTGAACGAGGCAAAAATCCCGCCACGATCCAAAGTTGGTGTTATCAATGCCCTGAACTGAGAAAAATTCGCTATACCTACATTAATGCAGGAGAAACCTCTCAAATTTTTAATGGTGTCATCTATCCTAATCATGCCTATGATGCACCTCTATTAGGAATTGATTTTCTGGCATTTGGCCAGAAGAAAATTCTGGTGGTTCTCGATTTTCAACCCTTGTTTCGAGATGCTGAGTATTTAGCGAAATATATTGAACCAATGCGATCGCTACGAAATAAATATAACGAACTAGCGCAGGATTTAGAAATGAAATTTTATGATTCTAATCAATATTTTTCGCCCTACTTACTATTTGCTAAAACAGACGCTGATACCGTCGTAAATCGTTTATTTCCTGCTTATCAAGAATATATTCAGTTATATTGGCAAATTATTGACAAAGCGGTTCGGTCTGATCAACCAGAAGATATCCAGCGCATTATCAAGGCGCAGAAGGAATATGATCAGTATAGTGCAGAACGAGATCCTGCATCTGGACTCTTTACTAGCTATTTCGGACGAGAATGGTCAGAAAAGTTCCTCTATGAATTTCTGTTTGAAGATGCGTTACCCCTTACTACTCCTGCTGTTGCCTAAGACCATTCTATAGAAAAAATAACTGATAACTGAAATGACAATTTATCAACCTTTTCTAGACTATGCCATTGCGCTGCTAACAGATACCCTAGCGCTAGAACCTTATCCTATCCCCGAAGGGTTTGAACAGAAGGAAGAAATGACAGGGGCAGGAAAACGACAGCAAAAGGTGGTAACAACCAGTTACGGCTCTAAATCGTCTAAACTGCGTCAAATTCGGGCTGCTCATGTTCAAGGAGGCGACTCGCTTCAAGTTCTCAATTTTGTGATTTTCCCAGAACTTAATTATGATTTACCCTTTTTTGGGGCTGATTTAGTAACTTTACCAGGGGGACACTTAATTGCCATAGATATGCAGCCTTTATTTCATGATGATGGTTATAAAGCCCGATATAGTCAACCCATTTTACCGATTTTTGACAAGTATCAACCCTATTTACCCTGGGGGGGAGATTTTCCCGACGAAGCAAAAGCTTACTTTTCACCTGCTTTTTTATGGACTCGTCCCCAAGAAACAGAAGCAGTGGAAACCCATGTCTTTTCTGCATTTAAGGACTATTTACAGGCTTATTTGGCTTTTGTTCAACAAGCACAACCGATTACAGAACAACAGCGCTTAGATGAGATTTTAGCAGCACAACGGCGCTATATTAAATATCGTTCGGAAAAAGATCCCGCTAGGGGAATGCTTACCCGTTTCTATGGGGAAGAATGGACAGAGGAATATATTCATGGCTTTTTGTTTGATTTGGAACGCCATTTGGTAACAATGGGAGTTAGTTAAAGGGAGAGAAAAGTATAATAGGGAATATTCACTATGATAAGGCTTTGATTAGGGAGTCAACAGGATGTTAACAACAAAACCTCGATTTACAACCTTTGAAGAATACCTAAACTATGATGATCATTCAGAAAAACTCTATGAATTATTTAATGGAGAGTTAATCGAAATGCCACCAGAATCTGGCTTAAACTTCCAAATTGCTAATCGTATTTTTTTTGTTTTTGCATCTATTCTGGGAACGGATAGGGTTAGGGGACATGGTTTAGAATTAGAAGTGAGAGGAGAACCGAAAAATCGCTATCCTGATTTAACTATTATCAGAGAAGAACATATCGAACAACTTTCTCGACGGAATACGCTTCGTCTATCTATGTCCCCTCCTTTATTAGTCATAGAAGTGGTGAGTCCTGGAGAAATTCAAAGAGAAAGGGATTACATCGCTAAAAGAATACAATATCAAGACTGTCAGATTCCTGAGTATTGGATAGTTGATCCTCAAACAAAAACTATTTTATTGTTAGCTTTAGAAGGGGATACCTATACAGAAGTGGGTAATTTTAGGAATGAGGAACTCATACAATCTTCTAGTTTTCCAAAACTTAATTTAAGGGTATCAGAAGTGTTTACTGGTTGTTAAACT